>NZ_JBUEGB010000004.1:0-262232 GCF_054963695.1 Micromonospora sp. RTBAU3-60
CTGCGCCCTGCTCGCCGACCCGGTCGCCTGGTCCGGGCCGGCCGCTGCGGCGTACGACGAGGCCCGTGGCGCCCTGCTCCGCCATCTGGACGAGGGGCCGGAGAGCCTGGTCGGGCGGCTGGAGTCGACCGCCGGCTACGCCGACGCGCTGGCCGACTGGGTGGAGGGGAGCCGGCTCGCCCTGGCCCGGGCCATGGCCGACGTGCTGCGCTCGGCCGAGGCGGTCACCGTGCACGCCGCCGGTCGGCCCGGTGGCGGCGGTGAGGGGGCCGGGGCACTGGCGGCGGCGGAGATCGCGGTCCGGGTGCTGGGCGTGCTCGGGGTGGCGTACGACGGCGCGGAGACGCTGCTGCGCCAGTGGGCGCCGAGCCTGGCCGAGGCGACCTGGCGGGAGCGGGTGGCCGGCGGGCCCCGCTACGGCGGCACCACCCGGGTCGGCCACTGAGCACCTTGCGCAAGCTCACGGCGCCGCGCGCCGTACCGGCCGTGGCCGGGCTCCGGCGGCGACGCCGTGGCCTTCCCCTGCACCCCCCGCAGGTCTGTCTTCACTCAACGCGGTCGGCTGCCGTTTGTCCTCCGGTGGGCTCATGTTTCAGCCGTCCGGGCGAGGATCAACCACACGACGGGTTGGAGCCGGCTCGGTCGAGTCGACAATCATGGATCGCTGCGCCGGGTGACCGGACGGCGACGGCCGGCCGGCCGTCGACCCGCGCGGCGTCGTAGGGTGGTGGCCATGGGCATGCTCTGCGCGGTCAGTTTCAACCGGTACGGGCGCCTCTACTACCTCGATCCGGGCGAGCTGCGCCCGCAGGTGGGTGACCGGGTGCTGGTGCCCACCGACGAGGGACCCGAGGTGGCCGAGTGCGTCTGGGCCGCGCAGTGGGTCGACGAGGACACCGCCGGCTTCCCCCGGCTGGCCGGGCTGGCCGGCGAGGAGGACCTGCGCCGCGACGAGCTGCTGCGCCGGCGCAAGGCCGACGCCAAGGTGGCCGCCAAGCGGCTGATCCGCGAGCACGGGCTGCCGATGAAGGTGGTGGCCGTCGACCACGTGTTCGGTACGCCGGACACCGGCAGCGACCGCACCACGGTCTACTTCACCGCGCCGCACCGGGTCGACTTCCGCTCGCTCGTCCGTGACCTGGGGGCGACGCTGCACTGCCGGGTCGAGCTGCGGCAGCTCTCCGCCCGCGACTCGGCGCGCGTCCAGGGCGGGATCGGCTCCTGCGGCCGGGACCTCTGCTGCGCCACCTTCCTCACCGACTTCGAGCCGGTGACCATCCGGATGGCCAAGGACCAGGACCTCCCGCTCAACCCGCTGCGCATCTCCGGCGCGTGCGGCCGGCTGATGTGCTGCCTCAAGTACGAGCATCCGCTCTACCAGCGGTTCCAGGAGTCCGCCCCGGCGATCGGCAGCCGGGTCACCACGCCCGAGGGGGACGGCAAGGTGGTCGGCCACAGCGTCCCCAGGGACTCGGTCACCGTCCGGCTGGACGCCGACGGCTCCCGCTGCTCGTGCAGCCGCGCGTCCGTCTGCGCCCCCCGCCAGGCCCACGACCAGCACTACAACCCCTGACCAGCGCCGCGCTTCGCCCCGCGCCCGGCCCGCGCTTCGCCGCGTCGATCATGAAGTTGGCGGCGAGTTTGATCTCTTCACCTGCCGCCAACCTCATGATCGACGCACCTGAGGCGGATGGTCAGTGGAGGACGATGGGGGGTTCGGCGAGGCGGGGGGCCAGGGGAGCCTTGGGGGTCAGCCAGGAGGCGGTGGGGGACTGGTCCGGGTTCAGCTGCCAGGCGTGGCAGACCTTGTCCACCGCGACCGGGTAGATGGTCAGCGTGCCGTCCGGGTCGATCCGCATCCGGAGGAAGGCCTTCGAGTCCTCGATGCCCTGGCCGGCGAAGAGTTCGTTGACGTTCACCCCGAACGACCCGGCCACCAGCAGGTAGAGCGCCACCAACTGGCTGGCGACCAGCCCGATCACCGGCCCGTACAGGACGGCCGCGGCGACCACCGGCAGCGGCCACGGCCAGTCGTAGAAGGGCAGCTTCAGCCAGAGCCAGGTGCCGCCGGCGGCCAGCGCGATGTGGGCGAGCCCGTGGGTCACACCGAGGATCCAGTGCCGGGCGTGCCGTTTCCCGCCGGCGCTCGGCGGCTTCGCGAAGAACGCCGCGCTCAGCATGGTCACCACCAGCATGATCACCAGCGGGACGCTGAACAGCCGCTGCTCGGTCGTGCCCATCTGGTTCGCCCCGACCGCCCCGGCCATGGCCAGCATCAGCAGGGTGTGCAGGGTGCCGAGCAGAGTGGTGAAGCCCGGGTTGCGGAACGGCAGCCGGGCGAAGATGCCCCAGCCGTAGCGCCGGGAGCGGGCCTTCTCCGGATAGCGGGCCGCCAGGTCGTACTCGCGGGTGCGGCTGGACCGGCGCGCGAGCGTGTCCCGCGGCGGCACCTCCAGCCGCTCGGGGAGGGTGTGCGTGGGGTAGAGGTACGCGCCACCCGACCCGCAGGTGATGAGCTGCCGCTCCGAGCCGGTGTAACGGGCGTAATGGTGCAGGTCGCCGGAGATCAGCAGCCGCACCTGCGCCCCCGTGGGCGCGATGATCGTCCGGATGAAGTAGTCGATCGAGTCGTACGCCGTGGGGTGATCCGCGGCCTTGACCCAGGTGGGTGCCGGGACCGCCAGGATCACCTTCGACTGCGGGGTGAGCTTCCGGGCGACCGCGTCGAAGTAGGTGAGCTGCGGGTCGTCCAGGTACGACCCGGACTGGTCGTCGATGCCGAGCAGCCACCAGTCCGCCGGCAGTTCCACCGCGAAGTACGACCGGGACTGGCCGGTCCCCCAGCCCGCGAAGTGGCGGTCCCGGGACCGGACGAACAGCCGCAGGAACGCGGTCAGGCCGTCGTACCAGTCGTGGTTGCCGGGGACCGCGAAGAGCGTCGGCTGCTCCGGCGGGGCCAGCGGCAGCGCGGCCTGGTACGGCCCCTTGCAGCGGTCCTCGTACGCCTCGTAGGCCGCCGACGGGTAGACCTGGTCGCCCCCCATCACCAGGGTCTGCGCCCGGGGCAGCCGATGCCCGTCGACCGCCAGCTCCGGCTGGGCGAGCAGGTACGCGACCGAGTACGTCGCGTCGAAGCCGTCACCCAGGTCGGCCACGTAGTCCAGCCAGAGCCCGCCGTCCGGCCCGACCTGCCGGAACGTGTCGTCGCCGAACGCGTTCTGCAGCTCCCGCTTGTCCAGGTACGCCCCGAACAGCATCGCCAGCAGGGTACGCAGGCCGGTGCTGATCAGCAGCAACGGCGCCAGCCACGGGACCGGCTTGCGCGGGGTGAATCCGAGCTCCAGCGGGTCGAGGCTGCGCGGTCGGCGGGTAGCCCGCTCACCGGGATGCGCCTCGGGGAGCGGCTGCGGCGGTACCTGATCATCGCTCACCCGCCGCAGGGTAGTCCCGACCGGATGCGAGCGCTGCCCGGCGAACGACCGAACTTCTCCTCGATGTCCGCTTCGGCGACGATGGGGATCCCGTTCGGCTCCGGGCGGGGGTGTGCCGTACACTTGACGATCGTTGCCGCCTTAGCTCAGTCGGCTAGAGCGACGCACTCGTAATGCGTAGGTCGACGGTTCGATTCCGTCAGGCGGCTCGGTGAAGAAGCCCAGGTCAACGGCCTGGGCTTCGCCGTGTCCCGAGGGCGACCACCCCGCCGGTGGCAGTGCCGGTCTCAGACAGCCGCATCCCCGCGCCGCGACCGCCTCGTCCAGCCGGTTGGCGGAGCCCAGTGTCCGAGGACAACCCTGACCAGGGACGCCAAGCCACGAAGCGAGCCCGGCGGGCGCGACCTGAAGGCCGGCCCGCCGGGCTCACTCTGGCAGGGAAGTGACTGGTCAGCGTTCGGAGGCGCGGGGCCTGCCGTCGTCACCCAGGGAGGACGCGGCATATTCCACGCCGGGCGTGCCGAGCGTGCGGCCCTCGTCGATGGTGCCGCGCCAGGCGCCCGTCGCGGTGCCTCGGCTCTCGATGTACGACTTGAACTTCTCCAGGTCGGCCTCGGCCCGCTTCTCCACGATGTGCAGCTTGTCGCCGGCCTGCTCGACCAGCCCCTCCGGCTCGTACTCCATGCAGAGCCGGACCTGGGTGCGGTCGGTGCCGATCGGCTGGAAGTGGACCGCACCGGCGTTGGTGGCGCCGCTGGTGGCCGCCCAGGCCACCTTCCGGTCCGGCACCTGCTCGAGGACCTTGGCGTCCCATTCGCGCTTCACGCCGCCGATCTCGGCGACCCAGTGCATCCGCTGGTCGTCGAGTTGCCGCACCTCGTGCACGCCGCCCATGAAGCGGGGAAACTCCTCGAACTGCGTCCACTGGTTGTACGCGGTGCTGACCGGCACGTCGACTTCGATGGACTTCTCGACCTTGGTGGTCATGGATTCCTCCTCGTCGTTCTGACGTCCGTCATCAGAGCCGTACCCTGAGGGCGAGCGCTCAATCGAGACGGATGCCACGCCTGCCGGCTCAGCCGTCCTCGCGATCCGGGTTCTCCAGGCGGAAGAAGTTGCTCTGCCGCCCGTCGGAGCGCTCCTCCTGGTAGATGAAGTTGAGCCGCCGCTCGTCGAACGTGCGGAACCACTCCTCCCAGCCGATCTCGCGCAACCGGTCCGCGCGGCCGTTCGCCGGGAAGTCGATCCGCAGCACCCCCGGGTGGCCGTCGTGCTCACTGCCGTCTACCGTGACCGGTACGCCCTTGCGTGCCTCGGCCCAGCGCCGGATCACCTGGTGGTCGGTGGTGACCAGGCTGCGGCCGGGCCGCTCCGGCTCGTCGTCCACGGAGGTGATCTCCTGGGCGTACTTCAGCGACTTCGAGTTCTGCGACCCGGTGCGGATGCCGCCGCCGGACGCCGACGAGGTGCTCTTCTTGGCCGGTGTGGCGCCGCGGCCGCCGGCGCGCGCCGAGGTGGTCTTCTTCGCGTCGTCCCGCAGGCTCTTCACCAGCGCCTTGACCAGGTCGCCCTTGCGCAGGTCCGAGGTGCCGGTGACGCCGCGGTCGCGCAGCCGGCCGCGCAACTCGTCGACCTTGAGCCGGGCGATGTCGCTCTCGTTGATGCCGGGGGTGTTCGGGGTCTGGTTGCCCGGCGGGTTCGTGGTCGCGGTCGAGCCGCTGCCGCGCCCCGAGCTGTTCTTCGTGGGCATCGCACATCATCCTCTCTCGACCTGTGTTCCAGGGGTTCCAGCGCCGCGTGACGCGGTGGGCCGTCCCTTGGATCTGTACCCTCAGCCGCCCGCCGAAACGTGAGCCACCGGGTGAGAGCCGGGATCAGGAGTAGATGGTGCTCACGTAGTCCGGTCCGTAGTGGCGTTCGAGGTCGGCGAGGTTCTCGGCCGGGGCCTCCACCTCCTTGACCAGGCGGGCCCGGGAGGGCAGGGCGTCGGGCCGCCACGTCTCGGGCTGCCACAGCTCGGAGCGGAGGAACGCCTTCGCGCAGTGGTAGAAGATCTGCTCGATGGCCACCTCGACGGCCAGCACCGGGCGGTGCCCCTTGACCACCATGTCGGCGAAGTACGGCGCGTCGCGGACCAGCCGGGCCCGCCCGTTGATCCGCAGCGAGTCGGTGCGGCCGGGGATCAGGTAGATCAGCCCGACGTGCGGGTTGGCCAGGATGTTCCGGTAGCCGTCGGCGCGGCGGTTGCCGGGCCGCTCGGGGATGGCGATCGTCGCCTCGTCCAGCACCACGGTGAAGCCCGGCGGGTCACCCTTCGGGGAGACGTCGCAGCTGCCGTCCGCCCCGGCCGTGGCGACCAGGCAGAACGGCGAGGCGGCCAGCCACTCCCGGTCCCGCGCGTGCAGCACGGTGCGTTCCTTGTCCAGCGCCCGCCGCGTCGGCGTACCGAGCAGGTCGCTCAGTTCCTCCGCTGAGGTGATCTCCGTCGTCACGTATTCCTCCCCCGTCCGTTGGCCTCGATGGCGTTTTCGGCCCGCGACCGGCCGGTTTCCGCCATGGTCAGCCTAGGCGTGCGCGCCGAACGCGAGGTTTGCCCCCGGGTCGGCCGGGTACGGCCTAACCCGCAGCCGCCCGGATGCGACCGATGGAGGCCCGATGGAGAGCCGACTGAAGGTGCTCGGTCACCCCGTGCACCCGATGCTGGTGATGTTCCCGGTGGCGCTCCTGGTCACCGCGGTGATCTTCGACGTCATCGACACCGCGGGCGGGCCGAACTTCCTCGGCGAGGTCGCGTACTGGAACATCCTGGTCGGCCTGATCGGCGGCGTGCTGGCCGCGGCAGCCGGCTCCGTCGACCTGCTCGCTCTGCCCACCGGCACCCGCGCCAAGCGGGTCGGCCTCGCGCACGCGGGTGCCAACCTCGCGGTGATCCTGCTGTTCGCGGCGGTCTGGGTGGTCCGGCTCAACGCCGAGTACCGGGCCGCCGGGGGCGCCCTGCTGGCCATCGAGGTGGTCGCCGTGGGGCTCCTGGGGATCAGCGCCTGGCTCGGCGGCGAGCTGGTGGACCGGCTGGGCGTGGGCGTCGACCCGGAGGCCGACCTGAACGCGCCGAGCTCGCTGCGACCCCCCTCGGCACCGGAGCGGATCGGAGAGGTGCGATGACGGAACAGTCCGGCGTACGTGGCTTCTGGCGCGGTCGGCAGCAGGGCTGGGACCCGATGGGCGAGCTGCAGTCGCTGCGCGCCGAGCTGCGCCGCCTGGTCGGCGGCCGGGCCGGCCCGCCGGAGGTGGAGCTGGCCGAGACCGCCGACGGCTGGGAGGTCGTCGTCCGGCTGCCCGGCGTGGCGCCGGAGGAGGTGGCCGTCGAGCTGGACGACCGGGAGCTGTGCGTCCGGGCCCGCTCGGAGGCGGAGGTGAACGCCGACCACGGCATCCAGGGCGGCTTCGAGACGCGCGGCTTCGAGTATCGGGTGGACCTGCCGTCCCGGGTGGACCCCGACCGGATCGACGCGGTGATGGACCACGGCCTGCTCCGGGTGCGGCTGCCCCGGGCGGCCCGGCCCACGCCGCGCACCATCACCGTCGGCCGCACCGGCCCCCGTCCCACCGCCGTGGGTACGCGGACGCTGGCGGACCCGGCCGCGGACCGGGAGCTGCACCACCCGGACACCACGGTCGACGAGCTCGACCGGCCGTAGGGGTCGCGTGACCACCCCGTCGGTGCTCGGCCCGGTCGGCGAGCGCGTGCCCGACGTCGAGCGGATCGCCGTGCTCCGGGCGAACGCGCTCGGTGACTTCATCTTCGTCCTGCCGGCGCTGGAGGCGCTGCGGGCCGCGTACCCGGGGGCGGAGATCGTGCTGCTCGGCGCGCCCTGGCACGTCGAGCTCTGGCGCGACCGCCCCGGCCCGGTGGACCGGGTGCTGGTGGTGCCGCCCGCGCCCGGCATCCGGGACGCCGGGCCGGACGAGCCGCCGGCGGAGCTGGCGGACTTCCTGGCGGCGGCCCGGGCGGAGCGCTTCGACCTGGCGATGCAGCTGCACGGCGGTGGGGCCAACTCCAACCCGCTGATCACCCGACTGGAAGCCCGGGTCACCGCCGGGCTGCGGGCCGAGGGCGCGCCGCCGCTGGACCGCTGGATCCGGTACGTCTACTACCAGCACGAGGTGATCCGCTATCTGGAGGCGGTGGCCCTGGTCGGCGCGCCGGCCACCACGATCACCCCGGCGCTGGCGGTCACCGACGCCGACCGGGCCGAGGCCCGGCAGGTGCTCGGCGCACCGGAGCGGCCCCGGGTGGCGCTGCACCCCGGGGCGACCGACAGCCGGCGGCGCTGGCCCCCGGAGCGCTTCGGCGACGTGGCCCGCGCGCTGGCCGGCGACGGGTACGAGGTGCTGGTCACCGGCACCCCCGCCGAGCGGGAGACGGTGGACGCGGTGGTCGTGGCGGCGGGCGTCCCGGTCCGCCCGCAGGTCGGCACGCTCACCCTGGGCGGGCTGGCCGCCTGCTACGCCGACTGCGCGCTGGTGGTCTCCAACGACACCGGGCCGCTGCACCTGGCCGCCGCGGTCGGCGCCCCCACGGTGGGCGTCTACTGGGTCGGCAACCTGATCAACGGGGCCACGCCGCTGCGGGCCCGGCACCGCCCGATCGCCTCCTGGACCACGCACTGCCCGGTCTGCGGCGTCGACTGCACCCCGGGGATCTATCCGCACCGCCCCGGTGACGGCGACTGCCCGCACCGGGACTCGTTCGTCGCGGACGTGCCCGCCGTCGAGGTGGTCGAGGCGGCCCGCGAGCTGCTGGCGGGCTGACCGGCGGTGTCGTGGCGACGGCCGGGCGTCAGGCCGGTTGTGGGGTGTCCGAGGGCTGGTCGACCAGGACGACCTCCCACGCCTCCACGTCCCGCTCGGTGACCGTGGTCGGCGACTCCAGGTGGAAGGCGCCGCTGGGCAGCACTCCCGCGCCGCCGTGCCGCTCCAGCACCGCGAGCTGTGCCGCGACGTCCTCGCCCTGATGCTTCTCGTGCAGCTGGCGCCAGAACTCGAAGCCGCCGGAGTCGATCAGCTTCGCCCGGTCGTAGAGCACGCAGCCGCCGATCCAGGAGACCTTGTACGCGCGCCAGGCCCCCGCCGGCAGCCGCAGCTTCTCGGTGACGTGCAGCAGGTTCGCCGCCGGGTGGATGGCGGCCCGATCCCACTCCGGCGTACCCGGTCGGACCCGCTCGGGGACCGGCCGGCCGTGCCACTCCTCGTAGTGCGCGTGGGTCTCCGGGCGTACGTCGTCGGCGTAGGAGAGGCCGTGCACCGCGTTGCCGACGAACCCGCAGCCCAGCTCGCGGATCGCGGTGACCAGCCGGGCGAGGGTGCCCGGTTCCAGCCAGACGTCGTCGTCGAGGCAGAGCACGTACCGAGCCGTCGACTGGCGCAGCAGGTACGCCCGGTGCTCGGCCAGCCCCCGCCGGGGCAGCCGTCGGGTCAGCAGCACCGGGTGGCCCCGATGGCGCACCGCCCGGACCATGGTGGCCGCCGCCGGGTGCGCGTACGCCGGTCCGTTGTCGGACTGGTCGCTCACCACCACTCCGAAATCGGGCACGCCCTCCTGCGCGGCCAGCCCGGAGAGCGTGACCGCCAGCTCGGCGGGTCGGTTGCGAGTGGGGATCAGCACGTCGAGCAGCCGCGGCTGGCGGAACCCGTCCGGCGTGCCGGGGTCGAGCGGTCGGTTCACGCCGGCCTGCCCGTACTGCCACCGACGGTGGGCGTGACCGGCTGCGCCCGGATCCGGTCGATGATCGCCGAGGTGGAGCGGTCCGGCACGTACCCGAGGGTGCGTACCTGCCCGCCCAGCCGGCGGACCAGCGGCGCCTCCGGGACCATCTCCGGCGGGTAGTCACCGCCCTTGACGTAGACGTCCGGGCGGACCGCCTCGATCAGCGCCGCCGGGGAGTCCTCCTCGAAGACCACCACGTGGCCCACGCACTCCAGGGCGGCCAGCAGCGCGGCCCGGTCCTCGACCGGGTTGACCGGCCGGTCCGGTCCCTTGAGCCGCCGTACGCTGTCATCGGAGTTGACCGCCACGACCAGCAGGTCGCCCAGCGCGCGGGCCTGGGTCAGGTAGCGGACGTGCCCCGGGTGCAGCACATCGAAGCAGCCGTTGGTGAAGACGATCGAGCGCCCCGCCCGGCGGTGCTCCTCGACGATCGCGGTCAGCTCCTCGGCGCCGACCAGGCTCGGGTGGCCGGTCTGCTCCGGGCCGGCGCCCAACGCGCCCAGCAGGTCCTCCCGCCGGCAGACGCAGGTGCCGGTATCGGAGACGGTGATGGTGGCGGCGAGCTGCGCGAGCTGGGCGGCGGTGGGCAGGCTCGCGTCCGCCGCCAGCGCCAGGGTCATCGCGGCGAGGTACGCGTCCCCGGCGCCCACGGCGTGGCTGGCCGGGACCGGGGTGCTGTGGCTGCGTCGGGGCTCGCCGTCGGCCCCGCCGACGACCGCGCCCTCGGTGTCCAGGGTCACCGCCACCACGTCCGCGCCGGTGTGCGCGCGCAGCTCGGCCAGGCGCGACTCGGCCAGCATGGCCCGGTCCACGCCGTCGCCGGCCGCCGCGTTCACCGTGACGCCGGTGCCGGTCACGCTGACACCGTCCCCGGTCAGCGCGACGCGCTCCTCGCCCGGGGTGGGCTCCCCGGTCGGGCCGGGGCGAGCCGCGCCGGCCTGGTCGGTCGACGGTGCGCCGGAGGTGGGGTGCGGGGTGCCGGCGATCCGCTCGCCCGCGCCGCCCGGCGCCGCGCCCACGACCAGCTCGGAGGGGCCGTCGACCGGATCGGCCGGGTGGTCCAGGTGCAGGTCACCGGCCGTGGTGCCGCGCGCGGCGGTACGGCTGCCGCCGCCGAAGCCCACGGCGGCCCGGGCCAGCAGGCGGGTCGCCTCGGCGAAGCTCGGGGTCACCACGGTCGGGTTGAGGCCGCGCCAGTCGGCCAGGTCGTGCGCGTCGAGGGCCACGGTGGCGTAGCGGTCCCGGTTGGCGACCAGCCAGGCGCGGACCGCCCGGGGCAGCGCGCCCAGGCCGTAGTCGCAGACGACCAGGGTGAGCGGCCGCCCGCCGGCGACGGCCTTCAGCTCCTCGGTCGCGCAGTGCAGCGCGGTGAGCAGGTGGGCCACCCCGCCGTCGTCGAGCGGGTCCTCCGGCTCGCCGGAGTCCTCGCGGAGCAGGATCTGGTTGCCGGCCAGCATCCGCCGCTTCACCGGCGTCTGCCGCCCGGGCTGGTTGACCGTCCGGTCCCAGACGCCCGCCCGGTCGAGGCAGTCGTGCAGTTCGTCGCCGGCCGCGTCGGCCCCGACCGGCGCCACCAGCACGGCCCGACCACCGAGGGCGGAGACGTTGACCGCCGTGTTCGCCGCGCCACCGGCGGCGGAGGTACGTCGGCGCAGGGTGAGGACCGGAGCGGGGGCCTCCCGGCAGAGCCGCTCGGACTCCGCGAACCGCCACTCGTCCAGCATGGCGTCCCCGATGATCAGCACGGGACGCCCCTGCCAGCTCTCCACCACTTTGGCGAGCCGGCGCTCTTCGGCTGCTGCTCCTGCCATGTCCCTCCGGGTCCCCCGAGCCGGTCCGCCCAAACCTGCCCACCGGTGCGGTCCGAGCCACGT
Organism: Micromonospora sp. RTBAU3-60; assembly: GCF_054963695.1. Classification (NCBI taxonomy): domain Bacteria; kingdom Bacillati; phylum Actinomycetota; class Actinomycetes; order Micromonosporales; family Micromonosporaceae; genus Micromonospora; species Micromonospora sp. RTBAU3-60. The sequence goes on from NZ_JBUEGB010000004.1 coordinate 11,073, forward strand.
CCGGCGCCCGGTTTCGCCCGCTTGAGCCCGGGCACGGATTGTCGGAGCCCCCTGGAGAGGAGAGACCACCATGGCAGCGACACTGCAGGGCAAGCGCATCGCCTTCCTGGCCGCCGACGGCGTCGAGGAGGTCGAGTACACGAAGCCCCGCGAGGCGGTGGAGAAGGCCGGCGCGCGGGTCGAGCTGGTCTCGGTGCGGCCCGGTTCGATCCAGTCCGTCAACCACCTGGACCAGAGCCGGACGTACGAGGTGGACGTGACGACGAAGGAGGCGGACGCCGGGGCGTACGACGCGCTGGTGCTGCCCGGCGGCGTGGCCAACCCGGATTTCCTGCGCACCGACCCGGACGCGGTCCGGTTCGTGAAGTCGTTCTTCACCGCCGGCAAGCCGGTCGGGGTGATCTGCCACGGCCCGTGGACGCTGGTCGAGGCGGACGTGGTGCGCGGCCGCCGGATCACCTCGTGGCCGAGCCTGCGTACCGACCTCACCAACGCCGGCGCGGCCTGGGTCGACGAGGAGGTGGTCACCGACAACGGCCTGGTGAGCAGCCGCAAACCCGACGACCTCCCCGCCTTCTGCGCCAAGCTCGTCGAGGAGTTCGCCGAGGGTCGGCATTGACCGCCGTCTTTCATTGATCATGAGGTTGGCGGCGGTCGCGGAGATCGACATCGCCGCCAACTTCATGATCAACCGGTTTCGGGGGCATGTTCTGCGGGACGTGGGAAAGAACGGCGAATGACTGCCCAGGCCAACGGTCGTCCCCTGCTGCACGCCCGCCAGATCCGCCTGCTGATGTTCGGTCTGATGACCGGCATGCTGCTGGCGGCGCTCGACCAGACCATCGTCGGTACGGCGCTGCCGACCATCGTCGGCCAGCTGGGCGGGATCAACCACTACTCGTGGGTGGTCACCGCCTACCTGCTCGCCTCCACCGCCTCCACCCCGCTGTACGGGAAGATGGCCGACCTGTACGGCCGGCGCCCGGTGTTCCTCTTCTCGATCGGCACGTTCCTGCTCGGCTCGCTGCTGGCCGGCCTGTCCCAGAACATGACCCAGTTGATCCTCACCCGGGGGGTGCAGGGGCTGGGCGCCGGCGGTCTGATGACGCTGGCGTTCACGATCATCTCGGACGTGGTCACGCCCCGCGATCGTGGGCGCTACCAGGGCCTCTTCGGCGCGGTCTTCGGGATCTCCTCGGTGGCCGGCCCGCTGGTCGGTGGCTACTTCGCGGAGACCAACTGGCGCTGGATCTTCTACATCAACGTGCCGCTGGGGATCCTGGCGATCGTGGTCTGCTACCACGTGATGCGGTTGATCCCGTTCCAGCGGCGGGAGCACGCCATCGACTGGACTGGGGCAGCGCTGCTGGTCACCGGGGTGAGCTGCCTGCTGCTGGCGCTGAGCTGGGGCGGCAGCCAGTACGCCTGGGGCTCCGGCGTGATCATCGGGCTGTTCGCGGCCGGTGCGGTGCTGGGCACCCTCTTCGTGCTCCAGGAGGCCCGGGTACGCGAGCCGATCCTGCCGCTGCGGCTGTTCCGTACCGCCACGTTCAGCCTGGCCAACGCGGCGGGCTTCGTGCTCGGTCTGGTGATGTTCGGGTCGATCATCTTCATCCCGCTCTACCTCCAGATCGTCAAGGGCGCCTCGCCGACCCGCAGCGGCCTGCTGATGCTGCCGATGATGGCCGGCATCATCGTCACCTCGGTGCTCACCGGCCGGGCGATGAGCCGGAGGGGCCGCTACAAGTGGTTCCCGGTGGCCGGCTCGGTGGTGCTGGTCGCCGGCATGCTGCTCTTCCGGCAGCTCCAGGTGGCCAGCTCGCTCTGGGCGGCCTTCGGCTACATGGTGGTGATCGGCGTCGGGCTGGGCCTGTGCATGCAGTCGCTGATCCTGGCCGTGCAGAACGCGGTGCACCCGCGGGATCTGGGCGCCGGCACCTCCTCGGCGACCTTCTTCCGCTCGCTGGGCGGCTCGTTCGGGGTCGCCATCCTCGGCGCGGTGCTCTCGTCGCAGCTCACCCACCAGCTCGCCGACCGGCTGCCGGCCGCCATCGCGCAGCTGCCGCCCGCTGAGCGGGCCATCGTGGCGGCCCGGGGCGGTGCGAACATCTCGATCAACGAACCGGGGACCATCCTCGCCCTGCCCGGACCGGTCCGCGCCGCGATCCAGGCCGCGTTCGTCGAGTCGCTGCACCTGGTCTTCCTGACCACCGGGTTGATCGCCATCATCGCGGTGCTGGTGACCCTGGCCCTGCCGAACCAGCAGCTGCGCGGCACCGGCCCGCAGGGCGCCACCGGCGGCGCGGATCCGCTGGGCGGGAAGGCGGCTGCGCCCGGCGGCAAGCCCCTGGCCAAGGAGTCGAAGGAGGAGGCCGCCGCCGAGATGGAGGCCAAGTCCCAGACGATGCTCTGACGGCCGGTTGGATCATGTAACGGAATGACGTCGATTGACGTCCATCAGGGTGGGACCGTCATCGCGCGGTCGCCCGGCCGCCGTCGACGGGGGCGTCGGCCGTGCCGTACCGCCGGCCGACGGCCGCCGGTGCGGCTCCCTGCGAACAAGGGACGTCATGACCTCCCACCGCACCCTGCGTACCGGACTCGCCCTGCTCTCCCTCGCCGCCTCGGCCGCGCTCCTGCCGGCCGCGCCGGCCCTCGCGGCACCGGCGCCCCGGCCGGACCTGAGGCTCAACCTCACCGTCACGCCGACCACGATGATCGGAGAAACGGGGAACCTGGCCGTCGTCATCGCGACCGTCGACAACGTCGGCGCGGCGACGGTCGAGGACATCACCGTCTCCTTCGAACTGCCGCCGGGCGGACGGTTCGTCGGTGACCCCTCCTGGCAGTGCGACTTCGCTACGTTCGTCTGCACCAACATCTACGGCCCGGTGCCGCCGGGCGGCACCGCCGAGCCGCTGCGCGCCTACGTCGGCCTTCCGGACGCGCCGGTCGGCACCGTCGCGACGATCGGGGCGACGGCCAGCACCAGCGCCCACGAGGCGACCCGGGCGAACAACACTGGCCGGGTCCAGACCACCTACGGATACGTCGCGGACCTGTCCCTGTCCGGTCGTGCGGACGCCAGCGGGACGTACGAGCGCGACATCCCGGCCAGCGGTGGGGATATCTCCCCGACCTTCACCGCCGAGAACATCGGCAGTGCCGACGCCGGCGATCTGCGCCTGGTGGTCGACGTGCCGGCCGGCTTCGCCGCCGCCGAGCCGTACGGCGACCCCACCAACCCGAGCCCATGGCTGTGTGATGTCTCCACCACCCAGGTGGTGTGCACCGCCGGGCCGCTCGCCGTTGGGGCCACGTCCACGGTGACGGTGCCGATGACCGCCCCGTCGGGTACGGTCGATGACCGTTTCGCCGTCCACGGCGAGCTCAGCACCTCCGGTGAGGAGTGGCGCCCGTGGGACAACGGTGCCGACGGGCTCTACCACTACGTGGAGCCGGCGGCCTGACGCTGGGACCGGCTGGTCCTCGGGTGGCGCGGGCTACTTGAGGATCAGCCGGTTGGTCTGCTCGAAGACGTCCAGGTCGGCGAGGGTCTCGATGACGCTGGCGGAGAGCGGGTTGGGCAGTTCCTCCGGGTGGAAGAAGGCGGCGTCGCTGGTCTCGTCGGTCACCCGGGCCAACTCGCCGTCCCACTCGTCCACCCGGAACGCCGTGGTGAATACCTGGTACGTGTGGCCGTACATGTTGGTGTGGGTGCGGTCGGGGCCGGTGTAGAGGGCGAAGGCGCTGACCCGCAGGGCGCGTAGCCCGGTCTCCTCGCGGACCTCCCGGACCGCGCAGTCGGCGATCGACTCGCCCAGTTCCATCGCGCCGGCCGGCATCGCCCACTGGCCGTTGTCGGAGCGCTGGATCAGCAGCACCCGGGCGGCGTTGTCCCGGACCACGGCGCGGGCCCCGACGAACATGAGGGTGCGGTCACCGGCCAGGGCGCGCAGTTGCCCCACGTACGAGTCGGCCCACGAGATACTCACCCGGACAATCTACGCAGTTTCCGTTGTCGGGTCGGTCGTTCCGGGGCTTCCGTGGTGTGACCGGCGCCACTAGCTTGTTACCCATGCGTAGCACGATGATGGATGCCCCCCTCCAGGTCGCCCGGATCCTCGAACACGGCTCCACCGTGCACGGCACGGCGGAGGTCGTCACCTGGACCGGCGCAGAGCCCCGTCGGATGACGTACGCCGAGGTCGGGCGGACCGCCGCCCGGCTGGCCCACGCGCTGCGCGACGAGTGCGGGGTGACCGGCGACGAGCGGGTCGCCACCTTCATGTGGAACAACAACGAGCACCTGGTGGCCTACTTCGCCGTGCCGAGCATGGGCGCGGTGCTGCACACCCTCAACCTCCGGCTCTTCCCGGACCAGATCGCCTACATCGGCAACCACGCCGAGGACCGGGTGGTGCTGGTCGACTCGACGCTGATCCCGCTGCTGGCCCGGGTGATCGGGCAGTTGACCACGGTGCGGCACGTGGTGGTGGTCGGCGGCGGGGACCCGGCGCCGCTGGTGGCGGCGGCCGGCGACCGGATCGTCGTACACCACTGGGACGCCCTGCTGGCCGACCGGCCGGACGTGTACGACTGGCCCGAGGTGGACGAGCGCGACGCCGCCGCCCTCTGCTACACCTCCGGGACCACCGGCAACCCCAAGGGGGTCGCCTACTCGCACCGCTCCATCTACCTGCACTCGCTCCAGATCTGCATGCCGGAGGGCTTCGGGCTCGGCCCGACCGACCGGGAGTTGGCCATCGTGCCGATGTTCCACGCGATGTCCTGGGGTCTGCCGTACGCGGCGTTCCTCTCCGGCGCGTCGCTGATCATGCCGGACCGGTTCCTCCAGGCCGAGCCGATCGCCGCGATGATCGCCACCGAGCGCCCCACCCTGGCCGGCGCGGTCCCCACCATCTGGACCGACCTGCTGGCCTACCTGGACAGTCACGACGTCGACACCTCGTCGCTCAAGGAGGTGATCGTCGGCGGCTCGGCCTGCCCACCGGCGCTGATGCACGCCTTCCACGACCGGCACGGCATCGAGGTCATCCACGCCTGGGGGATGACCGAGATGTCCCCGCTCGGCTCGGTCTCCCGGCCGCCGGCCGGCGCGACCGGCGAGACGGCCTGGCGCTACCGCTACACCCAGGGCCGCATCCCGGCCGGGGTCGCCGCGCGCATCGTCGGCCCGCTGGGCGAGCCGCTGCCCGCCGACGGGACCTCCGTCGGCGAGCTGGAGGTCCGCGGGCCGTGGGTGACGGCCCGGTACGTCGGGGACGAGGCCCCGGACGAGGAGAAGTTCCGGGACGGCTGGCTGCGGACCGGCGACGTCGGCATGCTCTCGCCGGACGGCTACATCACGCTCACCGACCGGGCCAAGGACGTGATCAAGTCGGGCGGGGAGTGGATCTCCTCGGTCGAGCTGGAGAACGCCCTGATGGCGCACCCGGCGGTGCTGGAGGCGTGCGTGGTGGGCGTACCGGACGAGCGCTGGGACGAGCGGCCGCTGGCCACCGTGGTGGTCCGGGAGGGTGCCTCGGTCACCGCCGAGGAGCTGCGGGACTTCCTGGCAAAGTCGGTGGCCCGCTGGCAGTTGCCGGAGCGCTGGGCGTTCATCGACGCCGTCCCGAAGACCAGCGTCGGCAAGTTCGACAAGAAGGTGGTGCGCTCCCGCTACGCCGAGGGCGGGCTAGAGGTACGCGAACTGGCCGCGCCGTAACACTTTCCGGCGTACCGTCGCTGGACGGGTAGGGACTTCGTCCTCCTCATGGGCATCCCTCCCCAGAGGGCGGCCCCGGCGTTCGCACCGCGCCGGGGCCGCCCGTCCATGCGGGGCGACCCGCATGTTCATTGTCGCGAAACTTGTTCGCCTCTGTCCTGATGTCAGCGAAATCCGTTTCGCGTTGTCACGCCTCGGCCGTGGCGATGAGCACCTTGCCGACCGCGCCGTCCTCCACCGCCTTGTGCGCCGCCTGGGCCGCCGACATCGGGTAGTGGTGCAACGGCAGCCCGGCCTCCTCGCCCACCCGGATCGCCCCCTGCGCCACCGCCGCCGCCACGTCGGTCACCGCCTGCGCCTTGGCCGCCTTCGGCGCGGTGTAGATCAGCACGAACTGCCAGCGCGCGTTCGGTACCATCAGCGCCCGGATCGGCAGCATCACCTCGGACCCGCCGTCGTCCGCGTAGACGCACACCGCACCCCCGTTCCGCAGGATCTGCACGTCGGTGGCGGCGTTGCGGGCCGCGGAGACCTCGACGATGGTATGCACCCCGTCGGGCGCGAGCTTGCGGACCTCCTGGACCACGTCCTGCTCGCGGTAGTTGATCACGAGGTCGGCGCCGGCCGCCGCCGCGAGCTGCGCTTTCTCGGGGCTGCTCACCGTGGTGATCACGCAGGCGTCGGCCCATCGGGCGAGCTGGATGGCAGCGTTGCCCACCGCGCCCGCCCCGCCCTGCACCAGCACCACATGGCCGCTGAGCGCGCCCGCGTGCAGCTTGTCCGGCATGAACTCGCCGGCGGTGAGGCAGCGGTGCGCGGTCATGAACGGGATGCCCAGGCAGGCGCCGAGGTCGAAGGAGGCGGAACCAAGCCGCACCGTGTGCCGGACCGGGACGACCGTGTATTCGCTGGCGGTGCCCCACGGCCGCTGCCAGGCGGCCTCCCAGAGCCACACCCGGGCACCCATCAGGATCTGGTCGACGCCCTCGCCGACCGCCTCGATCACCCCGGCGCCGTCCTGCCCGGGGATCTGCCAGCCGGCCGGGAGCGGCCACTGCCGGCGGGCCTTCCAGTCCGTCGGGTTCACCCCGGACACGGCCATCCGCACCAGCACCTCGCCGGGGCCCGGCTCCGGGATCGGGCGCTCGGCCACCTGGAGCACCGAGACGTCCCCGTTGCCTTCGTACACGATCGCCTTCATCGCCGTCCCCTCACCGCCGACACACCACCGGCTGCGCTACCCGGACGCACCCTGATCATTCCGACCGGGCCCGCCGGGAAAACGTACATCGAGGCGGTCGGGGGCAGGAGGGGGGTGGCGCGGGACATATCGGCGGAGGGCGGTGGGCCGGGTGCCGGCCCACCGCCAGCGATCAGCCCGCCGCGACCGACCGCTTCACGTAGTCGATCAGCTCCGGCGACGGGCCGCCGTGCTCCTGCGTGATCTCCGCGCGCTGCTCCGCGTACATCCGGTAGAGCGAGTCCCGCAGCCCCGGGTCCCCGCCGTGGAACGCCTCCAGCAGTTCCATCCAGCGCGTGGCCAGCGCCCGCACCCGCGGCTCCGCCGGGTCGGTCCCGGCGTCCAGCTCCGCCTGGACCTGGGCGATCAGCCGGGGCCACTCCTCCTCGACGCTGCGGATCGCCGCCTCGCCGAGCCGCTCCCGCCGCTGCGCCAACGCGGCGAGCTGCTCCTCGGTGAAGTAGTTCCGGATCGTGTCTTCCACCCTGGTCACCTCCTCGATCACGGCGAGCAGGTCGACGGGCGTGGCGCCCCCGGCGGCACGTACGACGGGCACCAGCATGGCCAGCCGGTCGCGCAGGCCGCCCAGCGCGGCGAGCTGCCGCTCCACGTGCGCCAGGTGGTCGTCGAGCAGCTCGGCCAGCTCCAGGCCGCCGCCACCGCCACCGTCCAGCAGCACACCGATGGTCTCCAGCGGCAGGCCCAGCTCGCGCAGCGCGACGATCCGGTACAGCCGGTCCACGTCGCCCTCGTCGTACAGCCGGTGGCCGGCGGACGTGCGCGCGGACGGCCGCAGCAGCCCCACATGGTCCCAGTGGTGCAGGGTCCGCACGGTGAGCCCGGTACGCCGGCCCAGCTCGCCGATCCGCCAGGTGGACGCCACGTCCCCACTCCCTCTCGCATCACCGCACCCTGCGGCGACAGAAACCGACGCTAGGACCTGACGTCGCGTCAGGAGCAAGCCGTCTAGTCGAGCTGCGCCACCACCTCCGGGGTGAGCGCGTCGATCGACGGCAGCAGCACCGCCGCGAGCGCCTCGGCGTCCGGGTCCAGCGGGTACGACCCGTGCGGCACGGCCACCACCCGCATCCCGGCGGCGGCCGCGGACCGGACCCCGTTGGAGGAGTCCTCGATCGCCACGCACCGGGCGGGGTCCACGCCGAGCCGCGCCGCCACGCCCAGCCAGACGTCCGGGGCCGGCTTGCCCCGGGCGGTCTCCTCCGTCGACAGGGTCGCCCGGAAGGCGTCGGTCAGGCTCGTGGCGGCCAGCGCCGCCCCGATCAGCCGGGTGGGAGAGGAACTGGCCAGCCCTAGCGGCCACCGCCCGGCCAGCCGGCGCACCACCGCGTCGGCGTCGTCGATCAGCGGTACGTGTGCCGCGTACCGTCGGGTCATCTCGGCCACCACCTCGGTGGCGACCTGCTCGGCGGTGCGGTCCACGCCCAGCTCACCGCTGAGGTACGCGGCCCACTCGCCGGTGCTCATCCCCATCAGCCGGCGCTGGGTGTCCGGCTGCCAGGTGCCGCCGTGCGCGGCCACGTACGCCCGCCGGACCTCCTCCCAGACCGGCTCGGAGTCCACGATCACGCCGTCCAGGTCGAAGAGCACCGCGTCCACCATGAGCCCATCCTGCCGGACCCCGGCGGCCGGGTCAGCGGGCCGGGATGGACGCGTCCTCGGCGGCGGTGCGCGGGGCGGGCAGGCCGATCGGGCTCTGCGGCGGGATGATCGTGTGGCACCGGCTCGCGATCGGGTCGAGCAGCTCGCGCAGCCGCGCCGTACGCTCCGCGCCCAGCGCCCGCCACGGGCCGAGAGCGGCCCGGTCGGTGGCCTCCTCGACCGCCCGGAACGTCTGCGTGCCGTGGTCGGTCGGCGCCCGGTCGGCGGTCAGCCAGCCCTTCTCCACCAGGCGCTCCTCGGCGGCGACCCACTCCTCGTCGGTCCAGCCCCGGGCCATCTGGTGGAACTCGCGGGACTGGTCGGCCCGGCACCGCCAGGCCACCACCTCGACCGGATCCAGCCCGGTGGTGACCAGCGCCGCCACGTGACCGTCGCCCCGGTGCTCGCGCAGCGTGGTGGCCGCCTGCCAGAGCCGGGCCAGCGGGTATTCGCCCCGGGGCAGCGCGGCGTTGACCGCGCCGAGCACGCGGCCCGCCGTCTCGACCTGGGCGGCCGCCTCCTCCAGCAGCTCCGCCGCCTCGACGAGGTGCGCCTCGGGCAGCTCGTAGGTGAACTCGGCCAGCGCCTGCACGGCGCCGGTGAGTCGGGCGCGCAGCGCCTCCTGCGGGGTGGCCAGGCGCCACACCGAGGGGAGCGCCCGGGCCACCATCGACGGCGCGAAGCTGAAGAAGGCGGCCACCACCACCGGCGCGTCGACCGGCCCGAGCGGGGCGGCCCGGCCGGCGAAGTAACCCCGCCAGTAGCCGCGCAGCCCGACCGCCTCGTACGCGGCCCGGGACCGGGGGTGGAAGTAGGTCACGGCGTGGACCGGCTCGAAGTGGGTCCACATCAGCCGGGCCAGCCCGGGGTCGTCCAGCGCCACGTGCACCTCCGCGTCGTTGGGCAGGTCGCCGCGGGCGGGTGGACCGCCCACGGTGACCATGAACCTACTGCCGCTGGGTGATCGGAAGGAAGCCTGCTGTGACCTACTGCGCGGCGAGCACGTCAACGACGAAGCGCAGCGGCCCGGAGACCTGACCGCTGTCGCCGTACGCCAGGTCGGCCGGGATGTCCAGCTGCACCCGGCTGCCCACCGGCACGCCGACCAGGCCCTGGTCCCAGCCCTTGATGACCTGGCCCACGCCGATCCCGAAGGTGGCCGGCTGGCCCCGGTCCCAGGAGGAGTCGAACTGCTTACCGTCCTTGTAGAACACCCCGACGTAGTTGGTGGTGATCTGCTGGCCGGCCTTCACCGCCGGGCCGTTGCCCTTGATCAGGGTGGTGACCGTGAGCTTCTTCAGGTCGCCCTTGCCCGCCTCGACCGCCGGCTTGGTCTTCAGCGCCGGGTCGGCGCCCTCGGGGAGCTGCGGCGCCGGGGGAGCGGTCTCGCCGGCCGGGACGGTGGCGCTCGCCGACGGGGCGGCTGCGGTGGACTTCGTGTCGTCGTCCCCGCTGTTCAGCCAGACGATGCCCCCGATCAGCGCGGCGACCGCGAGGACACCGACAAACGCACCCAGCATCGACTGCCGTCGGCGTCGCGCCTCGGCGGCCTTCTTCGCCGCCAGCTGGGCGGCCAGCCGCCGCTCCGCCTTGGTGCCCGGGCCCTGGCCCGCCGACCGGTTCTGCACACGCTCGCTCACGTCGACTCCCCTGCTGGGTGGGTGGTGCGGCTCGGCGGCCGCTGTCGAGACCAGCGCACACGGTACCCGGACAGAGGCCGCCAGTGCTCCTACGGCCGGCTCCGATTCCGACAGCTCAGCCCTCCGCGGGCACCACCATGAAGTCGGTGACGAACGACGCGACCAGGCCGTCGACGGTCCGGCCGACCCAGGTCCCGTAGCAGCCGTCGCCCCAGCCCGACGAGACGGTCAGCACGTTCGCCCCGGTCGCCTCGTCGGTGACCACGCTGAGCAGCCCCGGGACCGGGCCGGGGGAGTGATCCGGGTCCTCCGCGAGGAAGACCTCCTCGATCCGGTCGTAGTCCCAGCCCTCCAGCACGGCGAGGGCCACCGGGTCGGCCAGCGTGCCGGTGCCGGCGTCGACCCCGTAGCCGAAGAAGTCGTCCTCGCCCAGCTCGGTGGGGTCCTGGTCGCCAGCCAGGGCCGGCTCCCAGCGGGCCACCGGCTCGTCCCGGACCACCAACTCCAGGGCCGCCACCCGGCGGTCGCTCTCGACGCCGTCGCTGCGGATCGAGGACACCCAGGCCCGTGCCGGGTAGCGGCCAGGGTCGATCGGGACGGTGTACGGGTCGCTCTCCGGGCAGACCAGCGGATCGCAGCCCACCACCCGGCCGGTCGGCAGCACGACCTCGCCGGCCGGATGCACCTCGATCACGTGCTCGCCGTACTCGTCGGCGAAGCGGGCGCCGGGCCTGAGCAGCCGGTCGAAGGCGGGGATGTACAGCACGGACGGTCCTTTCGCGAGTGGTCGGTGGAGCGTACCGGCGGCGAACGACCGCGACCCACACCTCACCGGAGTACGTTCACGACCATGGCGATCCTCACCGAAGTAGACCTTGCCCTGCTCGCCGAGCCGCAGCTGGCGCACGTGGCGACCATCGAGCCCGACGGCACCCCGCACGTCACCCCGGTCTGGGTGGACACCGACGGCGAGCACATCGTGTTCAACACCGTCAAGGGCCGGAAGAAGTACCGCAACATGGCGCGCAACCCGGTGGTTGCGATCTCCGTAGTGGACAAGGCCGACGACTTCCGCACGCTCTGGGTGAAGGGCACCGCGAAGTTCGTCACCGAGGGCGCCGACGAGCACATCGACCGGATGGCGAAGAAGTATCTCGGGCAGGACTCCTATCCGTTCCGCCAGCCCGGCGAGGAGCGGGTCATCGTCCTGGTCACCCCGACCGAGAAGCTCGGCCGGGGCTGACGGAACGGAGGGGCCCTGGTTGGCGCCTCAGATCGCGCAGGGGCCCCCTCCCCGCAAGGCAAACGGCCACCCGGCGACTCGGCCGAAAGGCGCGCTGAGTCCGGGCTCCGGCACCTGGGTCTGTTGTTGACGGCATCGGCGTGTTCTCATACCGGGACGACGACGTCATCGACCTCGTCGCGGCGGCACTCGTCCACTCCGCCCTGCCTCCAACCCAGGCGTGAAAGGTGCAACGATGCGCAGAAGATCGACTTTCCAGCTGGCAGTCCTGACCGCTACCGCGGCGACGTTCCTGGCGGCCGGGGGCGCCTCCGGGGCGGTGGCCACGGCGGCACCCGCGACCGCCTCCCCCGGTGCGGCGGCGTGCGAGCCGGGCGCCGAGGGGCACAGCGCAGCGCGGGTGAAGGAGGGCGCCACCGCCCAGGAGCCCGAGCTGTACTCGAAGAACGAGGCGAACGCCTACGGCGTGATCAAGGATGCGCCGCGCCTGCCCAACGGCAGCGTCACGATCCCCACGGTCTTCCACATGATCTCCGACCACCCCCTGAGCGCGGCCGAGACGAACCGGTTCAACACCATGATCGCCGCGCAGATGCAGGTGCTCAACGACTCGTACGCGGGCCGCACGGCGCCCGACGCCTCCGACACGCCGTTCCGGTTCTCGCTCGTCGACACCACGTGGACGGTGAACAGCGACTGGTACACGGTCGTGCCCGGCAAGAACGAGCGCGACATGAAGAAGGCCCTGTACACCGGCGACGCCCGCACCCTCAACGTGTACGCGGCCAACATCGGCGGCGGGCTCCTCGGCTGGGCGTACTTCCCGAAGGGCTACAACAACGGCCGGGACTACATCGACGGCGTGGTGATGCTCGACGAGTCGATGCCGGGCGGGACGGCCGGCAAGTACGCCCTGGGTGACACGCTGACGCACGAGGTCGGGCACTGGCTGATGCTGGAGCACACCTTCGCGCACGGCTGCTCCGCCTCCGGCGACTTCGTCGCGGACACCCCGCGCGAGGCGGCGCCGCAGTTCAACTGCCCGGTGGGCGCGGACACCTGCACCGCACCCGGGCTGGACCCGATCCACAACTTCATGGACTACACGCAGGACTCCTGCATGAACATGTTCACGGCGGGCCAGGCGGACCGGATGAGCGACGCCTGGGTGGCCTTCCGGGCCGGCGGCGGCAAGCAGTAACCAGGCTTCGGTGTCGGGGTTGACGGGCCGCGGCCAGCGGCTCGTCAACCCCGTTCGCCGTCAGGCGGTCTTCCGGGGGGCCGCCTTCTTGACGGCCTTCTTGGCCGGCGCCGCCTTCTTCTCCGCGGTCTTCTTGGCTGCCGCCTTCTTCGCCGGCTCGGCCTTCTTGGCGGCGGCCTTCTTCGCTGCCGCCTTCTTGGCCGGCGCCTTCGCCGTCTTCGCCGCCTTGGCGGCCTGCTGCGCCGAACGGGCCGACGTGATCGGGGTCGGCTCGGCTCCGCCGCCAGCCGGGGCCTCGCCCCGGGCGGCCCGGGCCCGCTCGACCGACGCCTTCAGGGCGGCCATCAGGTCCACCGCGGCGGCCGGCGCGGCCTCTTCCTCCTCCGGCTGGACCACCTCGCGGCCCTCGATCTTGGCGTCGATCACCTCCTGCAGCGCCGCCCGGTAGTCGTCGGTGAAGGCGTCCGGCTCGAAGTCGCCGGCCATCGAGTCGATCAGCGAGCTGGCCATGGCCAGCTCGGGGGGACGGACCTTCAGGTCCTCGTCCAGGAACCCGAAGTCGGGGGTACGCACCTCGTCCGGCCAGAGCATCGTGTTGAGCAGCAGCACGCCCTCGCGTACCCGGAGGGTGGCGAGCTGCTCCCGCTGGCGCAGGGCGACCTTGACGATCGCCACCCGCTCCGAGTCGGTCAGCGCGTCGCGCAGCAGCACGTACGGCTTGGTGGCCGAGCCCTCCGGCTCGAGGAAGTACGCCTTGTTGTAGAGGATCGGGTCGACCTGCTCGGCGGGGACGAACTCCAGCACGTCGATCGCGTGCGAGGTGGTCAGCGGCAGGTCAGCGAAGTCCTCGTCGGTGAGGATGACCATCTCGCCGCCGCCGATGTCGTACCCCTTGGCGATGTCGTCGTAGGTGACCTCCTCGCCGCACACCTGGCAGGTGCGCTTGTAGCGGATGCGGCCGCCGTCGTCCCGGTGCACCTGGTGGAAGCGGATGTCCTTCTCCTCGGTGGCCGAGTAGACCCGCACTCCGATCGACACCAGGCCGAACGAGACCGCTCCTTTCCAGATGGCCCGCATACCGCGCTCCTCTCCCTGGTTCTGATCAGAATCGCAAACGATCGAACGGCACGCACGCTCTTCCGTGCGCAACTACAGTGATCGGGTGCCCGGCGCGCCGTTGAAGCCGATGCTCGCGATGACCGGGCATCTCCCGGCCGGTGCCGGCTGGGCGTACGAGTTCAAGTGGGACGGGGTCCGCGCGCTCGCCGACATCTCCCATGGCGACCAGCACATGTACGCGCGCTCCGGCGTCGAGATCACCACCGCGTACCCGGAATTGATCACGCTCGCCGAGCAGGTCGACGACGCGCTGCTGGACGGCGAGGTGGTCCTCTTCAACGAGCTCGGGCAGCCGTCGTTCACCGCGCTGGCCGAGCGGATGCACGTGCGGAACCCGGCCAAGGCGGCCCGGCTGGCGGCCACCATGCCCGTGACGTACATGATCTTCGACGTGCTGCGGCTGCGCGGCGACGACCTGACCGGCCGCCCCTACCGGGAGCGGCGGGCGGCGCTGGAGTCGCTCGGGCTCGGCGCCGCGCGGTGGGCGGTGCCGCCCGCCTTCGCCGACGGCCCGGCCACCTACGAGGCGGCCGGCGAGCACGGGCTCGAAGGGGTGATGGCCAAGCGGGTCGACGCGGTCTACCGGCCCGGGGTGCGTTCGCCCGACTGGGTGAAGGTCAAGCTGGAGGTGACCGGCGACTTCGTGGTCGGCGGCTGGCGGCCCGGCGCGCGCAAGATCGGCGGGTTGCTGGTCGGGGTGCCGCGGCCCGACGGGCGGCTCACCTTCCGGGGCCGGGTCGGCGGCGGGATCGGCGCGGCCCTCGAACGGGAGCTGCTGCGCGAGTTGGAGCCGCTGCGCACCGCCGGGTCGCCGTTCGCCGGGGACGTGCCGCGCGAGGATGCCCGCGGCGCGATCTGGGTAACCCCGCAGGTGGTGGTCGAGGTCAAGTACGGCCAGCGCACGCCGGACGGGCGGCTGCGCTTCCCCCGGATCCTGCGCCTGCGGCCCGACAAGCCGCCCGAGGAGGTCGACGATGCCAGCTGACCGGTTGAAGGTGGACGTCGAGGGACGCTCGCTGGACCTGTCCAACCTGGACAAGATCCTCTACCCGAAGGCCGGCTTCACCAAGGGCGAGGTGATCGACTACTACACCCGGATCGCCCCGGTGCTGCTGCCGCACCTGCAGGACCGGGCGCTGACCCGGATCCGCTACCCGAACGGGGTCGAGGGCGGCTCGTTCTTCGAGAAGAACCAGCCCGCGGCGACGCCGGAATGGGTACGCACCGAGAACCTGCCCGCCCCCGGGTCGAGCAAGGGGCGGGAGACCATCGACTACGTCGTCTGCGACGACCTGCCCACCCTGGTCTGGCTGGCCAACCTGGCCGCCCTGGAGCTGCACACGCCACAGTGGAAGATCGGCGAGCACCCGGACATGATGGTGGTCGACCTGGACCCGGGCGCCCCGGCCGCGCTGAAGCAGTGCTGCCAGGTGGCGCTGCTGATGCGCGACCGGCTCGCCTCCGACGGCATCGAGAGCTATCCGAAGACCTCGGGGAAGAAGGGCATGCAGCTGTGCTGCCCGATCGCCGGCACCCAGGACTCTGATTTCGTCTCGGGTTACGCCAAGCGGATCGCCCAGGAGTTGGAGCGGGCGCACCCGAAGCTGATCGTGTCGAAGATGGCGAAGAACCTGCGCCCCGGCAAGGTGTTCATCGACTGGAGTCAGAACAACGCGGCCAAGACGACGGTGGCGCCGTACTCGCTGCGCGCCCAGGCGGTGCCGTCGGTGTCCACCCCGCTGACCTGGGACGAGGTCGAGGCGGGCGCGGCGGGCAAGCGACCGTCGACCAAGCCGTACACGGCGGGCGAGGTGCTCAAGCGGGTGGAGCAGCAGGGCGACCTGCTGGCTCCGCTGCTCGACGGCGGTCCCGAACTGCCCGGACGGTGAGCCCTGGCGGTTCGGGACCGGGGATCAGCGGCGGGCGGCGTCCCAGGCGGCGCTGTCGCGGAAGTACGTGTCGTACAGCTCCTGCACCTCCAGCAGGCTCTGCGGCGGCACCTTCCCGTACGCGATGCGCTCCAGGTGCCGGAAGTACTCGAACCGCTCGACGCCGGGCGTGATGACGATGAGGATGTCGGCGTTCTCGCCCGGGGCGGCGGCGAAAGCGTGCGCCAGGCCGGGCGGCACGATCACCAGGTCGCCGCGTTCGGCGGTGACGACCTGCTCGCCGGAGAGCAGTTGCGCGGTGCCGTCCAGCAGGTAGAACAGCTCGGCGGAGTTGGCGTGGTGGTGCGGCCGGGCGCCGTCCGCGCCGTCGGTCAGGGTGACCCGCTGGGTGGAGAGGGCACCACCGGTGGCGCTGCTGTCGGCGAGCAGCCGCACGGTGGTCGGTGCGCGGCCCACCACCTCGGCGTCGGCCGCGCGGACGATGACGGACTCGGTGAAGTCGGGCGTGATCAGGGACATCTGACGGCTCCTTCGCGGGTGGCTACAGGGCGAACAGCAGGGCGGCGTCGAGGAGGACGACCACGGCCGTGGCGAAGTGGATGCCGAAGGCGACGGCCTTCGGGCCGCCGTGCCGCAGCACGATCAGCGTGTCCCCCAACGGGTTGAGCGCGACGATCAGCATGAACCAGGCGACCGCATGGGCGCTGGTGAAGGCGATCAGGGCGAGGCCGAGGAGGCCGTAGCTGAGGTCGCGCAGGCCCTTGATCGTGAGGTAGGCGGGGTCGCCGTCCGGCGCGGCCGGCACGCCGTAGCCGGCGGCCGAGGCGTGGGGCGCCAGCAGGAACCGGGCGCCGATGAAGACGCAGAAGAGGCTGAGGACGACGGCGAGCCCGTAGGCGACGGGGGTGAGCATGTTCGACTCCAAGTTCTAGCGCTGCTAGGTATGAGAGCTAAGCTAGCAGAGCGCCGGCAGATTGGCTAGCGGTGCTAGACTGGTGAGTATGTCGATTCAGGCCCGCCGGGAGCGGGAGCGGGCGGAACGGGAACGGGCGATCGTCGCCGCAGCCCGGGAGCTGGCCGAGTCGGAGGGGTGGGATGCCGTCACCACCCGCCGGCTCGCCGCCGAGATCGAGTACAGCCAGCCCGTCCTCTACAGCCACTTCAAGGGCAAGGGCGCCATCATGGCGGCGGTCGCCGTGGAAGGCTGCGGTGAGCTGGCCGCCGAACTCGCCGCCGCCCGGGCCGCCGCGACCGACCCGCGGCAGGCGGTGGCCGGCATCGCCAGGGCGTACGTCGCGTTCGCCGAGCGCCGGCCCGCGCTCTACGACGCGATATTCAACCTCCCCGTCGATTTGTCCTTCGCCAGTAAGGACGCGCCGGTCGAGCTGGCCCGGGCCTTCGCCGAGCTGGCCGAGACCCTGCGGCCGGTCGCCGGCGACGACGACCTGGAGACGTTCACCGAGACCTTCTGGAGCGGGCTGCACGGCCTCGTCACGCTCATGCGCAACGGCCGGCTCCGGCGCACGGACCACGAGCGGCGGCTGGCGATCCTGGTGGACCGGTTCACCCGCTGACAGGTGACTGTTGACGATTCCCGGCGCGTCCCCGGTTGCGTCAGCGGGTCGAGTCTGAGACGACGGGGCAGCCACCCGGCCGAGGTACTCGATACAGTTGCCCATGGACAGAGGTGAACTCGTTCGGGAGTTGGCCACCCTCCCGGCACTCGAGATCCAGACGTCCGGCAGCGAGCTGCACGTGGCTGTGCCGGCGATCGACGACGGGCTGCGGCTGCACCCCGACGCGGTGCTCCGGGTACGCCGCATCTTCTCGCCCCGCGGAGAACCCGCGCTGGAGCTTGTGGTGCGGCACGACGACGGGCTGCAACCGCTGATCGTCCTGAACGACGACGTCGTGTGGCGGCCGGTCGACCCCGACTCCCAGCTCGACAGTGCGATCCCGGTGCGGATCGAGGACATGCCGCCGCTCGTCGCGTACACCGAGATGGAACGGAACGGCGTCGGTTCGGCGCGCGCCATCGACCAGCCGATGGTCGACGTGAGCGGCCTCAGCGCCACGCTTCTGCTCCAACGCTGCATCATCGTGGGCGCCATGCGCTTCGGGCTGAGGCCGGTACGCGCCGCCGCGTGGTGGCGGCACCTCTCGTCCCGCCTTGGCGACGACTTCTGCCTCGGTCGGTTCCGGCCGTACCGGGAATGGGACGGGCTGGTGGAGGAGGCGAGCCGGGTGCGGCTGCTCCTGCCGGCGGAGCCCACGGCACGTGACGCCCAGGCCGAGATCGCCGCCTTGACGGTCGCCGACCTGAAGGCGCTGGAGCCGGCGCTGACGGCGGCACGGGCCGACGAGGAGTTCCTCGCCACCTGGCGGCGGTGGGTTCCCGTGTCGCCGCGCCGGTTCCATGAGCTGATCGCCGCGGGTCTGCCCGAGGCGCGGATCGAGGTCTCCCTCTACCCCGACGGTGGGTGCGGAGTCGACCTGCGGATCGCGCCGAACGACACGGTGCACGCGCTGCTCGGGCTGCGCATCTCGTTCCCGGAGCGGCGCGCATGGCTCGACGAGATCCGGCTCACCGACGCGGCGACCGGCACCGGGCTGTTCCAGCGGCTCCTGTTCAACACGGAGGAACTGAGCCGGGCCCTCGGCTGCGACTCGATCGAACTGCTGGCCACCGGCGTGGGCGCGTACGCACTGGCCCGGTACGGCGGCTATCCCCGCGACCCGGAGGTGTAGCCGTCGGGCCTGGTCAGCGCTGCTGTTCCCGGCCGGCCAGCGTCCGCCTCAGCTGTGCCATGGCCTCGGCGCCGACGGTCTGCTGAATCGTCGCGCCCAGCCGGCGGCAGAGCTCGCGGGTGTCGCCGAGCCGGACCCGGGCCTCCTCGATGTCATGGCGCAACCGGTCGCGCTCGCCGTCGCCGGGGTCGCGGATGTCCCGCACCTCTCGCCGCCGAACGCTCCGCACCTCGTCCGCCACCACCAGCACGAAATCGGTCCGGTCGAGGTCGAGGTCGGTGCCGGTGGGGTCGGGGCGGCTCGCCGCGATCGCCCGGGTGACGCCCGCAGCGGGAAGGAAGAGCAGCGTGGTGGTGGAGAACTGGCTGAGGGCGGCCTGCTGCTGCCAACGGGTGAGCAGCCCCGATTTGTGATCGAGAAGCGGCGCCAGCGCGAAGGCGAACTCCACCTCGACGGTGGCGAGCAGGGCACGCGACTCCTCGACCCGGGCCCGGAGCTCGTCGACCTGTGTGGACTGCTGACGTACCAGGGCGGCGAATTCGGTCAGGTCATCGGGCCGGGCGGTGCCGGCGGCCATGGTGCTGGCGAGGGCGAGGATCCGATCGCCGGTGAGGCACAGCTCCTGCAGGGCGAGGACGATCGCCATCAGGTCGGCGGCGACCCTCGCGTCCCGGGCAAGCACCCGCCGGTCGAGCAGCCGGGCGACGTACGAGCTGACGATCTGCGCGACGGTCGACAACAGCTCGCCCATACCCTGGCCTCGTTTCCCCTGCCGGTGTGCCGGCGAGTCTAGTCAGCCGCCGGTGAGCGCGGGGTGACGCGGCGAGGCCGGATCCGGTCGCTATGGTGAGGAACCGGGAGTAGGGAGCGCGCGATGGATCTGGTGACCGCACCCGTGCCGGCCGACCCGCTCACCGACGTCGGGCCGCCGCTGCTGACCTGGTGCGACGACGCCACCGGGGA
Source organism: Micromonospora sp. RTBAU3-60 (assembly GCF_054963695.1). Classification (NCBI taxonomy): domain Bacteria; kingdom Bacillati; phylum Actinomycetota; class Actinomycetes; order Micromonosporales; family Micromonosporaceae; genus Micromonospora; species Micromonospora sp. RTBAU3-60. The sequence continues at coordinate 30,503 of NZ_JBUEGB010000004.1, forward strand.
GCGGGTCGAGCTGACCGCGCGGCAGCTCGGCGGCTGGGCGGCGCGCACCGCGAGCCTGCTCCGGGACGGCTGCGGGCTGGGCCCGGGCAGCCGGGTGGCGGTGCTGCTGCCGCCGCACTGGCGTACCGCCGCCGTGCTGATGGGCGCCTGGTCGGTCGGGATGGCCGTGTCGTTCCGGCCGCGGGCCACCGCCGGGCTGCCGGTGCTCGAACCAGGCGGCGACCAGCCGTACGACGCGGTGTTCGTGACCCCGGAACGCCTCGACGACTGGCTGGAGGACGTGCCCGACGGGGTGCACCGCTACCTGGTCGGCACCGGGCCCGGGCCGCTGGCCGACGTGCCCGTAGGCTGGCTCGACTGGTCCACGGAGGTGCTCCGGCACACCGACACCCCACCCGACTACACCGCCGTCCACCCGTCCGACCCGGCCACCCCGGACGGCACCAGCTATGGGGAGTGGCGGCAGCTGGCCTCGGAGATCGCCGCGCAGCTTGACCTGCGGGCCGGTGACCGGCTGCTGGTCGACGCCGCCGAGCACGAGCAGCCGTTGAAGTGGCTGCTCGCCCCGCTCGCCGCCGGCGCATCCGTGGTGATCTGCGCCAACCTCGATCGGTCCAAGCTGGCTGCCCGGATCGAGGCCGAGCAGATCACCCGGGTGCTCTGAGCATCAGTTTTCGGCTGGGGCCGTCGCGGTGCGCCGCGCCCTACGCCACTTGGTGGCGTACGGCAGCACGAACAGGTACAGGCCGGTGAACAGGAGCAGGAAGAGCGGGAACAGCGGCACGTAGGACACCCAGACGACGGGCTCCTTCTGTGCCAGCGCGACGAAGGTGACGATGACGGTCACCGTGAAGACGATGGCCAGCCAGCGGTGGATCTGCCGGACCCACTTGTTCCAGTTCAACGGGACCTCCTCGGAAGACGAGCAACCCGGCCCCCTGCGCCTGCCGGGGCGGGACATCCATGGCGGTGACGCTAGCTGCGGCCCGGTGACCTGGGCTTCTCGATTCCTGACCGGTCTGGCCACCGGTTCTGGTCGCGTGCGGGACCGGGCGCCGGCCCGACGGAAACTCGTTGACAGTGGTCCGGGCCGGGATGCCTACTTGCCCACTGGGCGTCGTGCGGACGGCGGCAGGCAAAGGGGCAGAGGATCATGGCGGAACTGGGCGGGGAGGCGCTGACCTGGAAAGAGTTCGGCGAGGAGCACCTCGCCGCGCTGACTGGACTGGCCGAGGCGTGTCTGGCCGTCGACGGTGGGCTGCCGCTGTTCGCCCGCCCGCCGCTGCTGCGGGCGCGGCTGTTCCAGACCCGTACCCTCGGCGGCTGGCATGACGGCGGCCTGGTCGCGGCCGTCGGGGTCGGCACCGCGCGGCGGCCGGCCACCAGCACCGGCCTGGTGCATCCGGCCTGGCGGGGGCGGGGCCTCGGTGGCCGGCTGCTGAGCTGGGCGGGCGAGCAGGCCGGCGACGGCGACCTGCTGCTCACCACCGAGTCGTGGAGCCCGGGCGCGGACACCCTCTTCACGGCGCGCGGCTTCGAGCGGACCTTCACAGAGTGGGTGCTGCGGCACGACCTCACGGAACTCCCGGAGGTCGCGCGCCCCGACGGCCTGCGCACCGAGCCGGTGACGCTCGATTCCGAGCTGTTCCAGACGTACAGTGCGTCCTTCGCCGACCGGCCCGGCTTCGCCGCGCCCACCGCGGAGGAGTGGCTGGGTGAGCTGCGGGACGATGACGACTACCGGCCGGACCTGTCGATGATCGCCCGTGGCCCCGACGGCACGGCGGTGGGCTTCCTGAACATCCTCGACAACTGGATCGACCAGGTGGGCGTCGTACCGGAATGGCGGGGCCGGCGGGTCGGGGCGTACCTGGTGGCGAGCGCGCTGCGATCGCTGGCCGCGGACGGTGCCCGGGAGGCGTGGCTCTGCGTGAACGACAACAACCCGGCCGCCGCGCTGTACCGGCGGCTGGGCTTCGCCGACGCCGGCCGGCGGGCCCGCTACCTGCTGCGCCGCCCCTGACCGAACGGCGAAGGCCCGGCGCCGACCTGTGGTGGACGCCGGTCCGAGGCGGCCTGGCTCCGCGTTGAGGGCTACGAGATCGGTAACGAGGATGACGCCGGTGGCGAGGACGTATGGTTCCGTCAGTCCGCTGGTCGTGTCTTCAGCGTGCCCTCGCGGTCGAGGGCGGCGACCTCGCGTACGGCCTCGGCGATGGCTGGGTAGTCCCTCTTCAGGATCGCACCGTGGTTGCTCCCGACCTTCGCGCTCACCTTGATGTTCGGGTTGCGGGCGGTCACCGCTTCGAGGCTGGTGCGTATCCGTTCTTGCTCATCACGGCGGCTGCCGAAGGACGTCCCCGAAGCAACCACGTACCGCGCCGGGACGGTGATGTTGTCCAGCACGGGGCCCAACTCGCGCTCGCGGGAGAGCTTGCCGAGTTCGATGTTGCTGTCGGCCTGCTGCGCGGCGGTCATCCGCGGGGCCAGGCCCGTCGGGCGTAGCAGCGGCATGAACCAGCCCAACCGCCGAAACAGCTTCCGGATCCGCTGCTCCATCGCCTCGTCGAGCCAGTCGTAGGGGAACGCGCCGTCAACCAGGACCGCGCCCAAGGCACGGTCCGGATTCCGGCTGGCCCAGTGCGCCGCGACGACCGCTCCGTAGGACCAGCCCACCAGCAGCGCCCGCTCCACACCCCTGGCCGCGAGAACGGCATCGACATCACGGACGGCGACCTGGAAGGAATAGTCCGCCGAACGCTTCGATCTGCCGCGAGCCCGCTCGTCGTAGGTGATGTGCCGCCACCCCGTCCCCAGTTCAGCGATGACCCGTCGCCAGTACCCCTGAGTGGCGAACTGGCCATTGAGGTAGACCACCGGGATACCGGAGCCGGTGTCGGTGACGGCGAGGGCCGTATCGTCGACCGGCACCATGCCGGTCCACTTCGAATTGGTCGAGGTGCTGTTCTTCGTCATGTTCTCCACCTGGTCGGGTTAGGCGTCTCGTACGACTTCTTCAGGCCCTGCACGTGGATCGCAGGCCCCTCGGGACGGACGGCCGTGTCGCCCACCACGACCGACAGGATCTCGATCGTGGTGGGCCCGGCCGGATGGTCCTGGTTCTGCTTGTTCAGCGGCTGTGGGCGGTGATGTCGCCGTGGGAGGTGGTGGCGTGGATGTCGAGTTCGGCGCTGCCGTCGTTCTTGAGGGCGTTGCTGATGCGGCCGTGGCCGGTGCCGGCGTCCAGGGTGGCCGAGACGCCGGCGGCGGCGGCGATCGAGATGTCGCCGGACTGGGTGCGGAGCACGACCGTGCCGCGCGCGGCCTCGGTGATCCGGATGTCGCCCCTTGGGGTGCTGATCTCCGCGGGGCCGTTGAGCCGGCCGACCTCGACGTCGCCGTCGATCGCGGTGAGGCGGACGCTCGCGGCCTCGTCGATCTTGATCTGGCGGTACGCGCCTTCGAAGGCGACGTCGCCGAGGCGGCCGACACCGCGGAGCTCGGAGCTGGCGGCCTTGGCCTCGATGTGGGAGCCGGTCGGCAGTTGGACGGTGACCTCCAGGGATCCGGAGGGGCCGAAGAACTGGTTCTTGGGCTCGGGGGTGTGGATCCGCAGGACGCCGTCGGCGTAGGCCACGGTGGTCTGCTCGGCGACCTGGACGTCGCGACTCTTGGCGGGGTTGGCGGGCCGGACCTCGACGGTGGTGTCGGCGCGGTCGGCGGCGATGAGCTGGACGCGTCCGGCGGGGATGTCCAGGACGGCGGAGATCGGGGCGGGGGTGTCGAACTTCTGCATCGTGCTCTCCTGTGCTCAGTCGTTGTTTCTGATGTCGGAAACGCTACGTTGCTTTCCATAACGCGGCAACATGCTCGTTGCACAGGATCATCGTTTAAGCAGGTCAAGCCCATGAAATCGTTGTAACGGGCCTGAAATCAAAGCAACGGCGACGGCGCCGAGCGTTGCAATGGATGAGAAGTGAACGCTATGGTCTGGGATCACGGGACCACCACGACGGATCACCAGGGAGAACGCGATGCCGGGAGGCAGGCTCACCCAGCAGGAACGCCAGCAGATCGCGCTGGGGCTGGCCGACAGCCTCCCCTACGCCGAGATCGCCCGACGCCTCGACCGTCCGACCTCGACGATCACGCGTGAGGTGATGCGCAACGGCGGCCCCACCGCCTACCGCGCCGACCTGGCCCACCGCGCCACCGAACGCCGCGCTCACCGGCGCCGGCCCGCCTCCTCCCGCGGGTCGGAGTCGGTCCCCCAGCCACACGGACGCGACGCCGAGGCCGTGGCCGAGTACGAGGAGACGCTCACCACCGTCCTCATGGCTTCGGGCCTGCCCAAGATGACCGCCCGGGTGCTGACCTGCCTGTTCACCACCGACGCGGGCAGCCTCACCGCGTCCCAACTCGCCCAGCGCCTCCAGGTCAGCCCGGCGTCCATCTCCAAAGCGATCGCCTTTCTGGAGAGCCAGAGCCTCGTCCGGCGAGAACGCGACGAACGCCGCCGCGACCGCTACATCGTCGACGACGAACTCTTCTACCAGGCGACGATCGCCAGCGCGCGAGCCAACGACCAACTCGTCGAAACCGCACGCCAAGGCGTCGCCCTCCTCGGCCCCCACACCCCCGCCGCCACCCGCCTGGAGAACATCGCCCGCTTCCTCGACTTCATCAGCGAAAGCATCACCCGCGCCGCCGAACAGGCCCGCGAAGTCCTCCACACCAAACCCGAAACAAACCTCCAACCAGATCCAGACCAGGGATGACAGCAATCTCGATCGTCACAGCCGGCCCGATCGGCGGGGTGGGTCGCCGTCACCCACGAACGCCGGTCGGAGCATGTGGAAGGCTCACGTCATGAGCAATGCACTCGTGCTGGCCGGCGGCGGGGTGGCCGGCATCGCCTGGGAACTCGGCGTCCTGCGCGGCATCGCCGACGTCGATCCAGCGCTCGCCGAGCAGGTCCTCGCTGCCGATCTGATCGTGGGTACCTCCGCCGGTTCCTCCGTCGCCGCCCAGATCACCAGCGGTGTCCCGCTCGACGAGCTGTATGACGCTCAGCTGCGCCCCGAGACCGCCGAGATCGAGGTCGACGTCAACACCGACGAGCTCTTCGCCAAATACGGCGCAGCGCTGGCCGACGCGTCCGGCCTCGAGGACGCCCGCCGCCGGCTGGGTCAGCTCGCGCTGGCCGCGCAGACCGTGGAGCCGTCCGTACGGCTCGCCGCGATCGACGCCCGCCTCCCGGTCAAGTCGTGGCCCGACCGGGACATGCGGCTGCCCGCGGTCGATGCCGAGACCGGCGAGGCAGCAATCTTCACCCGTGAGTCCGGCGTCACCCTGATCGACGCCGTCGCCGCCAGCTGCGCGGTGCCCGGCGTCTGGCCGCCGGTCGGGATCGGCGACCGCCACTATGTGGACGGCGGAGTGCGGTCCATGACCAACGCCGACCTGGCCGCCGGTGCCGACCGGGTGCTGATCATCCAGCCCGTCCTCCGCGACGCACCGCAACCGTGGGGCGACCTCAACGCCGAAATCGCCGCGCTCGCCCCGGCCGCCGTCCACGTGATCAGCGCCGACCAGGCGTCCGTCGACGCGTTCGGCACCAACGCCCTGTCGCCCGCGACCCGGGCGGCGTCCGCCCGTGCGGGCCGGGCGGTGGGCGCGGCACACGCGGCCGCCGTCGCCGAGCGGTGGGGATGACCCACCGCCGCTACCGGCGCTGACCTCGGCGGAGCCGGTGGATGGTCCTGGCCGGGTTAGCGCCGGTTGAGCCACGGCGCGCGCCGCGCGCAGGGCGAGGTGTGATCCACCGGCAGCGCACACCGCCCGCCGCCGGGCAGCGGCCGGTCGCAGAACACCCAATGGCGTACGCACTGCTGGTCCTCGGCCGACACGGTCACCCCGCCCGGCTCGACCCAGGCGCTGAGCTGGGCCAACACCCGGGCCGCGGTGCGGGCGAAGATCCGGGCCCGGTGCAGGTCGGGCGCGGTCACCGGCAGGTGGATCACCCAGCGGTCCGTCATCGGTAGTGGCGGTTCGCGGCCTGGGCGCTCTGCCACGCGCGCAGGGCATTCTTGATCCGTACGTTCTCCTCCTGCACCGCGGCCAGGGCGGTCTGCGCGACGGCCAGTTCGTCGGCCACCCGGTGCAGGAAGGTGCGGATCTCGACCGGGTCGAGACCCTTCCGGCGGACGTTGAAGTGCCGCTCGCGGATCTGCCATGGCCGCAGCGGAAGCCGCCCGCGGGTTTCTTGCAGGGGTTGTCTCTCCTCGCGTCGGCCCGCCAGCCGGCGGATCAGGTTGCGCACGGGTGATCGCCCTTCGTCGGATCGTGCCTTCATCGACCGTGCCGAAGTGGAGGGGCGGTCTCCGCCGCTTGCGACCGGCGGAGACCGTCCCACCCGCCGCCTTCTTTCGGGTACGGCGGCAGGGCCGCGCCGGGGAAGCGCGGAGGGGTGAGGTCTCGACGGCGATGCGAGACCGGTACGAGAGGCGCCAACCGACCGCAGCGGCACCGCATCACCAGGAGTGACGCTATTGCCACCGAGTCACCTATGTCAAGCATGTCTCTGAGTCAGCGAGTCACCTATGTCACCCGTGCTACGTGCGTTGCCTGCGGCGGAACGGTTGGTCGATACTGGGCGGGCCAACCGACTGCAAGGGGCCTGACGTGCCTATTCCGCCCACGATGGACGAGTTGCTCGATGATCTCGTGAGCAAGATCAAGAACGGGACGTATCCGCCCGGCTCTCAGCTTCCGTCTGGGCGGGCGCTGGCGGACGCGTATGACGTCTCGCAATCCACGATCAGCCGGGCGGTGGCGAGGCTGCGGGAGCAGGGCGTGCTGGTCGGGCGCCCGGGTCGCGGCGTCTTCGTCGCGGAGCCCCAACGACGCTGATGGGCGCGAGTCGCCCCTTCGGACTCCTGCCAGGTCGGCAGTACCTGTCGTGTTACTGACAGGGGCAATGCCGGGAGTTCACTAAGGTGCCTCGGTGATCGTCACTTCACGTTTAGCGGCTGCCGCACTGGCATCGATGACCCTTGTAGGCTGCTGGACCTCCAGCGACAGGCCGCCGTTGGCAAGTTCGACCGAGTCGCCGAGCCCTTCCGTATCCTCCTCGCCTAGCCCCATTACGCGACCGCCGGTGTCGGCGCCCGCAGCGACGAGCTCTGCTCCCTCGCCAGCGGGTCCTCTGCGTCTTGGTCAAACGTCCGACTTAGGGCTCGTCAAGTTCACGGTGGAGGCGTACCGCGAGGGCTCGTCAAATGATCGAGCCGTCGACATCGAAGCGTCGGAGAAATGGGCCTCGGTCGATGTGCGTTTCTGTAACACGTCGGCTGAGCCGATTGAGGTGGATGACGACTACTGGACTCTGCAGTCGGCCGGGAGCACTGAGTACGAGAAGGCGAACTTCCAGGACTTTGCCATGCCACAGCAGCCGGTGTATGGCGGCAGAGTCGTGCAGCCTTCGAAGTGCACGCGAGGCTGGATCTCGTTCGTCGTGCAACGCGCCGACCCTCCTGTGCTCGCTGTCTACAACAACGAAATGGAGCGAGTGGAGTGGAGGCTCAAGCGCTGACGACCTGCACGGCCACCGCGGACGTCTGCCGACCGCATTGCTCGCCATCCCTGCCTCGCGCTTGCACGGCACCTCGATCAAATAGACGGTTAACATGTGAGGCCCCTCTGTCAACCTCAGACAGGCCCGGGTAGGCGATGACCGGGTCCGGGTCCACCGCGCCGAAGGTGACCCCGTACGAGACGTACACGTCGTAGGAGCCGTTGCGCGCGGACGGATGATGACCGACTGGGCGGTGTCGACGCCGGCGGTGGACTTCGCGACCACCTCCCCGCCCCGGTGCCGGGCCCGTCGCTGCGGACTGTGCCCGTCCGGTACGAGGTCGGCCCGTCCGGCGCGACGGTCACCGCGCCCGGATCGGCCGCCTGCGCGGCCTGCGGCAGCGCTCCGACGGTTGTCGGTAGCCTGCGTCGCCATGGGCAGGTACACGTCCGTACGGGGATGGGTCGAGCTGCGGCACGACCAGCGGGCCGTCGCGGAGGACGTCATCCGGCGCAACCCACACGACCTGTACTCGGGCGGGTGGGCCTTCCCCGCGAAGCCGTTCAACTGGTCGCTCTACCTGTTCTACGGCGGCGACGTGCGGTCTTACGAGGTGCCGTGGCTGCGCGCGCAGGTCGAGGAGCTGGCCGCGCTGCCGCCGGACGAGGACGGCGATCGGCCGAGCGGGCTTTTCATCCTGACGGACGAGGAGAGTGGTGCCGAAGCGTGGCAAGTCCGCGACGGCAGGGTCGCGGTCGCCCCGGCGCCGGAGTACGCGTGGCTCGCCGAATAGCTGTCACGCAGGTGCCGAGACCGGCAGGGAGCCGATCGGGACCTGCGTGACAGATGGGTATCAAACGCTCTTATTGGAAGAGCCTGCCGGGCCTCTTGGAGCGGCCCCGCTTGGTGATTATGGAGTCCCTGCGCCTTCGGCGCACCATGATCGTGTTTGCCTTCCGCTTCAACCCCTTGAGGATTCTGTCCCTCATCGCGTTCCTCGCTTCTCGCGTACGTCAGATCGGCCATGGCGATTCCGCGCCGGGAGTCTGCGGCGCGGGGGTCTACGGCCCTGCCGCAGCTCGCGTACCCGATGAGCCAGCAGTCATTCAGCGCTCGGCCGCGCCGCCCCGTCGACTCAGCCCGCTTGACGGAAGTAGCTGGCTCTGGAGCCGTCACCTCGTGTTTGTCGCCGAGTTGGGCGAAGCGCCGACGGCTGAGTCGTTTACGACATCAAGTCTGTAGCGAGCACGAGGGACAGGTGGTTCCCGGCGCGATCGGCCCCGAGGGCGCTGCCGGCGGCCTCGATCGCCATGCAACCTTTTGCCAACCCCGCTCCGACAACAAGGCGACCAGAGACAACCGGCCAGACGGGTTGAAGAAGGGAGCAGGATGCGGCCCGACCTCGAACGGGAGTACGTCGAGTACGTGACGGCGCGCTTGCCTCGCCTGCATCGCACGGCGTACTTGCTCTGCGCCGACGCGTATCAGGCGGACGACATCGTCCAGGCGACACTCACGACGCTCTACGTGAATTGGAAGCAGGCCGTCGGCGCGGACAACCTCGACGGGTACGTGCACCGGATCATGGTTCGGCGCCACCTGGACGAACGGCGGCGCAGCTGGTCGAAGGTGCTGCTCGGGGATCGCGTCCCGGAGCTGTCCGCACCCGCCGAACACGGTGTCGAGGAGCGCGACGCGCTGGTGACGGCACTGCGGTCGCTGCCCAAGGGCCAGCGGGCCGTCCTGGTGCTGCGCTTCTTTGGTGACCTGTCGGTCGAGGCGACCGCGGAAGCCATCGGATGTTCGGTGGGCAACGTCAAGAGCCAGTGCTCGCGGGGCCTTGCCAGCCTGCGTGAGGCGCTGGGGGCACGGCAGCTGGTTACGACCGCACAAGGAGCGAGGACCCAATCATGAACGAGGAACAGGAACTGCGGGACCGGCTGGCAGCAGTCGACGTGCCACCCAGCCGCATCGAGATGGATACGCTGGTCCGCGCCGGGCGCCGGCGAGTCTTCCGCCGCCGCTCGGTACAAGCGGCCGGGGGCGTGGCGCTGGCCACCGCCATGCTGTTGGCGGTTCCGTCCATCTTGACCCGGGCCGTGGCGCAGCCGGCGATCGAGGCGGGTGCGGGCCGGGCAAGCGCCCCGGCGGCGTCGACCGCCGTTGCCAGCCCGGCCGGCCCGTGCCAGATGACGGAACTGCCGGTGCCATCCGGGATGACGGATGTATCGGTCGCCGCGGTGGATCCGACCGGCCGGTACCTCGTCGGGAACAGCGTCGTCGGGCAGGACTTCCGGCCGATCCTGTGGACCGACGGGCAGCCGCAGGCATTGCCGGTGCAGGCCAAGTCGGTCCAGGTGACCGCCGTCAACGCCAGCGGGGTCGTGGTCGGCCTCGTGGAGGACCCACAGCAGGAGTACGTCTTCCGCTACGAGAACGGCGCGTACACGAGGCTGCGTACACCTGCCGGGAACTGGCACCCCTACCCGACCCCGGCGATCAACGCGGCCGGTGACGTCATCATCAACGTGGAACCGCGCGGCAACTCGGGCGGCAAGGACAGCATCGTCCTGCTCTGGAAGGCGGGCTCGACGACCGCGGTCAAGCTGCCGCTTCCCGACGGGGCCAACGCCCACGACATCACCGACGACGGCACGATCATCGGCGCGACGTACAAGGAGGGCCGCGCCGTCGCAGCGTACGCCTGGGACCAGCAGGGCCACGGCCGGAAGCTGAAGTTGCCGACCGGCCAGACCGGCGCCGCCTACGCGGCAGAGGGTGACTGGGCGACGGGCGGTCTGTGGCCGTCCATGTCCGCCGCCCGGTGGAATCTCCGGACCGGAGAGGTGACCACGCTGGGGACGCAGCGGTCAGGCGTGGCCAGATCGGGGACGCAGGGACCGGGAACGGCGGTCAACTCCTCCGGCTGGGTCGTCGCCGGTGGTTCCGTGCTGCGTGACGGTGCCGCCGTCGAGCTTGCCGTGCCCAACGGGCAGACCAGCAACGCGACGGCCGTGTCCGACACCGGGCTGGTCGTGGGGCAGGCGCTGACCGGTGATGGCCGAGACCGCAAGAACCTCGGGCCGCGGGTGTGGCGCTGCTGACCCGACGCTGAGTCGCGTGCGGCCGGTGGCGGGCAACCGTCACCGGCCGCCGCTGATCGACGCCGGTTGCGGGACTGTCAGTCGAAGGAAGGCAGCGACGGACCCAGGACGTCGTCGGCGTCCACGATGGTGTACGCGTACCCCTGCTCGGCAAGGAAGCGCTGGCGGTGGGCGGCGTACTCGGTGTCGATGGTGTCCCGGGAGACCACCGTGTAGAAATGCGCCTGCCGGCCGTCGGCCTTCGGCCGCAGCACCCGGCCGAGCCGCTGCGCCTCCTCCTGCCGGGAGCCGAACGTGCCGGACACCTGGATCGCCACCGCCGCCTCGGGCAGGTCGATGGAGAAGTTGCCGACCTTCGAGATGACCAGCGTGCGCACCTCGCCGGAGCGGAACGCGTCGAAGAGCCGCTCGCGCTCCTTGTTGGTGGTCGAGCCCTGCACGATCGGCGCGTCCAGGTATTCCCCGAGCTGGTGGAGCTGGTCGATGTAGCCGCCGATGACCAGGACCTGCTCGTTCGGGTGCCGGTCGACCAGCGCCTTCACCACCGGCAGCTTCGTGCGGGCCGTCGCCGCCATCCGGTAGCGCTCCTCGGCCTCCGCCGTCGCGTACGCCATCCGCTCGGCGTCGGTCAGGGTCACCCGTACCTCGGTGCACTCGGCCGGGGCGATCCAGCCCTGCGCCTCGATGTCCTTCCACGGCGCGTCGTACCGCTTGGGGCCGATCAGGCTGAACACGTCGCCCTCGCGGCCGTCCTCGCGGACCAGCGTCGCGGTCAGCCCCAGCCGGCGGCGGGCCTGGAGGTCCGCGGTGAACCGGAAGATCGGCGCGGGCAGCAGGTGCACCTCGTCGTAGACGACCAGGCCCCAGTCGCGGGCGCCGAACAGGTCCAGGTGGGTGAACGCGCCCTTCTTGCGCGAGGTGAGCACCTGGTACGTGGCGATGGTGACCGGGCGGATCTCCTTACGCTCGCCCGAATATTCGCCGATCTCTTCCTCCGTCAGCGAGGTGCGGGCGATCAGCTCCCGCTTCCACTGCCGGCCAGCGACCGTGTTGGTCACCAGGATCAGCGTGGTCGCCTTCGCCTCGGCCATCGCCGCCGCCCCGACCAGCGTCTTGCCGGCGCCGCAGGGAAGCACCACCACGCCGGACCCGCCGGCCCAGAACGCCTCCACGGCCTCCCGCTGGTACGACCGCAGCGTCCACGGCTTCACGCCGTCCTTGCCGGCCTCGGCCAGCTCGATCGGGTGCGCCTCGCCGTCCACGTATCCGGCCAGGTCCTCGGCCGGCCAGCCGAGCTTGAGCAGCGCCTGCTTGAGCCGGCCCCGCTCGGACGGGTGCACCGCGATCGTGTCGTCGTCGAGCTTCGCGCCGAGCATCCCGGCGAGCTTCTTGCTCTTGGCGACCTCGATCAGCACCACCCGGTCCAGCGCGCGCAGCACCAGGCCGTGCGCCGGGTCGTTGACGAGCTGGAGCCGGCCGTACCGGTCCATGGTCTCGGCCACGTCGACCAGCAGCGCGTGCGGCACCGGGTAGCGGGAGTACTTGATCAGGGAGTCCACCACGCCCTCGGCGTCGTGGCCGGCGGCCCGGGCGTTCCACAGGCCCAGCGGGGTGAGCCGGTAGGTGTGCACGTGCTCGGGAGAGCGCTCCAACTCGGCGAAGGGCGCGATGGCCATCCGGCACGCCTGCGCGTCGGGGTGGTCGATCTCCAGCAGCAGGGTCTTGTCCGACTGCACGATCAGTGGTCCACCGCTCACCCCAGCGTCCTTTCGTTTGCCGGATTCTCCTCGCCCGCACGGCGCTGACCTGCCGAAGGCGGACCATCCAGTGTTGCACGTCCGGAGGTGTCCGAAAAAAGTCACGCCGAGAAGGCAACGGGACATCCGTCTCGTACGTCTAGGAAGGGAACGCCTGTCCAGGGGAGGGCCCATGAAGCGTTTCCGGTTCGCTGCCCGGGTCGTCAGCCTGGCGGCGGTCGTGCTGGTCGGCGTCGGTGCGTGCGCGCTCGATCCGCAGGGCGACGACGGATCCGGGGCCGCCGCTCCGGCACCCGTCGCCGTGACGGAACGGGCATCGGGGGCGAGCGCGACGCCCACGCCCGACCAGCGGACGTCGTCCCCGTCGACGTCGCCGAGCCAGGCGGCCAGTCCGAAACCGACCCGGTCGACGAAGCCGAAGCCGAGCACCACGCCGAAGCCGGCCTGCCCGCAGGGCGAGCGGCAGCGCGAGGTGGAGACGTACCTGGCCAGGCTGGGCGGATTCGGGACGGTGACCGTGGACGGGCAGCAGTCCGCCGCCGACTGCGCCGCGATCAAGAAGTTCCAGCGCCGGTACGGGATCAGCCCCGCGGCCGGGCGCGCCGGAGGCACCACGTACGACGTGGCACGCCGCCTGGCCACCACCGACGTGAGCCGCTGCCACGCCGGCTCCGGCCTCACCTTCTGCGTCGACCTGACCCGGCAGACCGTCTGGGCGATGAAGGGCGGCAAGGTGGTGATGGGTCCGACGGTCACCCGCACCGGCATGAGCGGGTACGCCACCCCGAGCGGCACCTACCGCGTCGCCAACCGGAACCTGAAGGAGTGGTCCAACCCGTACGAGGTGTGGCTGCCCTACTGGCAGCGGTTCAACGGCGGCATCGGCTTCCACGAGACCACCACGTACCTGCACAACGGTTCCATCGGTTCGCACGGCTGCGTGAACCTGCTGCACCAGGACGCGGTGCGGCTCTGGGAGCTGGGCTCGGTCGGCACCCGGGCGGTCGTCTTCGGCCGCCGCCCCGGCACCTGAGCGTCTTCCGCCCGTACCCCTGAGCACCCCGGGTTGACTGGGGGGTTTATCCCCTGTTCGGCGGGCCTTTCCGGTGCCACCCTGGAGGCGGGTCCGGACGGGGCGGGAGGGGCTGACGATGACGATCGATCACGAGGTGCTCCCCGAGGATGACCGGGCGCCGGGAGTCGAGGTCTCCCCGGTGGCCCTGGTCGGGTACGCGGCCGCCGCCGTCGGCATCGTCGGCTGGTTCTTCTTCGGTCTGCTGGTGCAGCGGCAGGGTTTCGTCGACTCGGTCGGCGAGTCGGCCGGTGCGGCGTTCGGCCTGCTGCTGGCGGTGTCGGTGATCGGCACGATCCGCCACAACGGGCGTTGAGCCGGCCGGGCCGGGATCGCCCCGGGCCCGGCCCCGGAGCCGGTCAGTCCTCCAGCACCGCCGCGGTGATCCGGTGCAGCGCGAAGGTGTGCAGCATCTCCGTGCGCTCGTCCTCGGCCCGCAGGTAGCCCGCGCCGATCGACACCGGCCGGACCAGCCGGGACGCGGTCGCCCCGTGCGCGTCGACGTAGCCGACCCAGACCAGCGCCTTATCGCGGACCGCCTGCTGCAGCACGGCCAGCGCGTCGCTGTGGGTGTGCGCGGGCGCCGGACCGGTACGCGCCGCGCCGCCCCGGACCACCGCCGGCGCGCGCCGGGCCGCCCGCGCCGCCGCCTCACCCCGCCGGATCTGCTCCACCACCCCGAGCAGCCGGGGCATGGGCAGCCGGGGCGCCGCCAGCGGGTCCAGCCCCCGGGGGGCGACCGGCACCCGGGCCGGCGCCCGCCGGGTCTTCGGCCGGGCCAGCACCGTCGCGCCGCTGGCGTCCTCCGGCACCGGCGCGTACCCGGCGTCGCGCAGCGCGGTCAGCATCCGCCCCACCTGGTACGGGGTGGCGAGCACGGTCGGAGCCAGCCGGCGGAACGCCAGCGCCTCCAGCCGCTTGTCGGCCAGCACCTCGGTGAGCAGCGCCTCGTCGTCGCTGCGCACGTACCCGCCGGCCGAGCCGACCCGCAGCCCGCCGTGCTTGCGCGCCACGTCGTCCACCAGGTAGGTCAGGCCCTGCGGCACCGGGGTACGCGACCGGCGGCGGAACAGCGCGTGCAGGTCGTCGGCGGAGTAGCCGGCGTCCAGGGCCCGCCGGACGCTGGCCGTGGTGACCCGGTGCACGCTGGCCCCACCGGCCGACTCGTGCTCGGCCACCACGTCCAGCTCGCCGGCGAGCGTCGGGTCGGGCGGGCCGGGCACCACCACGGTCAGGTCGGCCTGCACGAGGAAGTGGTCGACCGGGGCGGGGAGCAGCGCGTCCAGCGCGCGTACGGCGGTGGACGGCTCGCCCGACTCGGCGTCGGAGAGCAGCCCGAGCGGGTCGTCCGCCCGCTCGTCGGCCTCGGTCACGTCGGCCAGCAGCAGCCGCCCGTACGAGGTGAGCGCGTTGAGCCCGGTCACCCCGAGCTGGGCCGCCTCGGCCAGCACCTCCCGGTGCGCGGCCTCCCGGCCCCGGGCCCGCCGGGGCGCCCGCCAGTCGAGCAGCTCCAGCACCTCGTCGGGGGTCGGGGCGGTCGCCGGGGCCAGGTCGGCCAGGATGGCGAGCACCGCGTGCCGGGCGGCCGGTGCGCCGGCTCGCTCCGCCTCGGCGGAGAGCACCGAGATCGGCCGGTCCCGGTCGTCCCGCTGGCCGACCAGGCCCACCTGGCGCGTCATCGTCAGCCACGCCCGGGCCAACTGCTCCCAGCGCTCGGCCAGGGAGCTGGCCCGCCACACCTCGTACCCGCCGGTCGGCAGGATCTGCTGGTCGCCGCCGTACCGGGTGGTGGCGGCCCCGGTCAGGTCCAGCTCACCGACCAGCCCGGCCGCGTACGCCACCTCGAAGAGCAGGGCGGTGGTCGAATCGTCCAGCCCGAGCCCGCGGGCGAGCCGGCGCAGGTCGCGGACACCGACGCCGCCGGAGCGCAGCACCGGGGCCGGTTCGGCGGCCAGGCTCTCCAGCAGCGCCTCGGTCTGGCGTACCACCTCCATGGTCTGCCCGGCCCCGGCGGAGTCCACCGCCTTCGCCTCCCGGGGCGGGGTCGCCACCACGGGCGGGCTGGTCCGCAGGGGGCCGAGCGGGCCGCTGTCCCGGCGCAGCAGCAGCCCCACCTCGCGGGGCAGCTCGACGGTGCCACCGCCCTTGACGGCCGACATCCGCACGAGCAGCCGGTGCTCGACCAGCCAGCGGATCGGGGAGCCGGTCGGCGCGCCGCCGTTGACCAGGTCCGGCGGGAGCGCGTCCTCGGTGCCGGTGGCGGGGGCCTCCAGCGCGCCCGGGGGCACGGTGCCGACCGGCGGGCCGGCGGCGAGCCGGTCCAGGATCGCCCGGGCCGACGGCGGCGCGGCCAGCAGCGTTCGTCGCAGCTTCGCCGGATCGGTGCACACGGCCGCCGCCCGCGGGTCCAGCTCCGCCGCCGGTCGGCCCAGCCCCGCCGGGTACGGGGACACCTCGTCGACGCCGCCCACCAGGTGCAGGTCGTGCTCGGGGCCGTAGAGCAGGAAGAGCGCGCGCAGCCGGTCCAGTGCGCTCCGGACGGCGGTCGGGGCGGGCGGGTGCGGGCCGGTGGTGGCCAGCGCCAGGATGGCGTCGGTGCTGGTGCCGCCCTCCTCCGGGTGCCGGGTGAGCCGGGCGGCGTCCAGGATCTGCAGGGTGAACTGGTCCAGCCCGTCGAGGGCCCGGGCCACCGAGACCCGCGACTGGGCGCGGATGGCGAGGGCGGAGACGTCGGCCGGCACCGGCACGACGAGGTCCGGCCGCAGCCGGAGGAGGGCGGCCAGGGACTCGTCGGAGAGCGTCCGCAGGTGGTCGGCGAGTGAGGTGGTCATCGTCGTTCCACGCTAGCCCGGCCGGGGGGCCTCCCGCCCCTCGGACGTCCGGCTGGAGTCGAGGTCGGGGACAGGTAGGTTCGCGGCATGGCTCCGCTGATGGTCGGCTTCGACCTCGACATGACCCTGGTCGACTCGCGCCCCGGCATCGCCGCCGCGTACCGGGCGTTGACCGCGCTGACCGGCGTGCCCGTGGACGCGGAGCTGGCGGTGTCCCGGCTCGGCCCGCCGCTGCGTACGGAGATCGCCCACTGGTTCCCGCCGGAACGGGTGGAGGAGGCGGTGGTCGCGTACCGCGAGCTCTACCCGGCGTACGCGATCACGCCGACGCTGCCGATGCCCGGCGCGGAGGCCGCGATCGACACGGTGCACGCGCGCGGCGGCCGGGTGATGGTGGTGACCTCGAAGATCGGCCGGCTGGCGAAGCTGCACCTGGACCACCTCGGGCTGGCGGTCGACGAGCTGGCCGGGGACCTGTTCGCCGAGCAGAAGGCGACCGCGCTGCGGGAGCACGGCACCACCCTCTACGTCGGGGATCATGTCGCGGACATGGCGGCCGCGAAAGCCGCGGGAATCCCAGGCGTGGGAGTGGCGACCGGGCCCTGCTCGCCGGACGAACTGCGGGACGCGGGTGCCCATGTGGTGCTGGATGATCTCACCGGATTCCCGGCGGCGCTGGACCGGATCATCCGGCTAGCCTTGAAGGGGTAGTTGTCTCGAGCGAAGCAGGGGTTGTCAGGTGCCGACGGGTCGAGTGAAGTGGTATGACGCGGCCAAGGGATACGGGTTCGTCACCAGCGACGAGGGTGGCGACGTGTTCCTGCCCAAGGGCGCGCTACCGGCCGGTGTCACCGACCTGAAGGGCGGCCAGCGGGTCGATTTCAGCGTGGTCGACAGCCGCCGGGGCGCCCAGGCGATGGGAGTCAAGCTGCTGGAGGCGCCGCCGTCGGTGGCGGAGCTGCGCCGCCGGCCGGCCGAGGAGCTGCACGGCCTGGTCGAGGACATGATCAAGGTGCTGGAGGCGAAGGTCCAGCCGGATCTGCGCCGGGGCCGCTTCCCGGACCGGAAGACCGCGCAGAAGATCGCTCAGTTGGTCCACGCGGTGGCGCGCGAGCTGGAGGTCTGAGGGACGAGCCCGGCGTCGGTGGCCCGGCCCAGCAGCGCCTCGACGGCGGCGAAGCCGGCCTCTCCCAGGTCGGCGGTGAACTCGTTGACGTAGAGGGCGATGTGCCGGTCCACCACGTCGGGCTCTATCTCCTGGGCGTGGGAGAGGACGTACTCCCGGCTGGCCTCCGGGTCGGCCCACGCCTGGCGGACCGACTCCCGGATCCAGGCGGCGGCCTCGACGGGGTCGACGGTGCCCTTGCGGGCCAGGATCGCGCCGAGCGGGATCGGCAGGCCCGTGTCGCCCTCCCACCACTCGCCGAGGTCGACCAGGGCGGTCAGGCCGTGCCGGGGGTACGTGAAGCGGGCCTCGTGGATCACCAGGCCGGCGTCGTACCGGCCGGCGGCGACGCCCGGCATGATCTCGTGGAACGGCACCACCTCGATCCGCGCCGGCGGCCGCTCCGCCGACCAGAGCCGGAACAGCAGGTACGCCGTGGTCCGCTCGCCGGGCACCGCGACCGTCGCGCCGGTGAGGTCGGCCCGGTCGCCGCGGGTGAGCACCAGCGGGCCGCAGCCCCGGCCGAGCGCGCCGCCGCAGGGCAGCAGGTGGTAGTCGTCGAGCAGCCAGGGCAGCGCCGCGTAGCTCACCTTCACCAGGTCGAACGCCCCGCGCTCGGCCGCCGTGTTGGTCACGTCCACGTCGGCGTAGGTCACTTCGACTGGCGGAGCGTCCGGCACCCGGCCGTGCACCAGGGCGTCGAAGACGAACGTGTCGTTGGGGCAGGGGGAGATCGCCAGGGAGAGCGCCACGCCCCCACCGTAACTCCGCGTCGCGCACCGCCCGCCACCCCGGTCCCGCCCCTGTGACGCCACCCGGTGGGCGACGAGGGCTGGGCGGTGGACCGGCAGGTCCTCGCCATGCCGCGCGGCCCTCGTCCCGCGGCCGCCCTCCTGCGCGATGACGGCCCTGACCCGGGTTTTCGTGCCGGCCGGGACAAGACTCGCTGCCTGCCCTGGATGTGGAGCCGTCCCTTCGCGCGACCGTGGCTTCGATCCGGGGGCGGCGGCGATGGCGGCCCGCTTGCCGCCCTCCAGGGCCGCCGACTCCGCCCCAGGGCTGGTGGGCGGACATCTCCTTCGCACGCTACGAACTTGATGACGTAAATGGATCGCGGCCGCTGCGGGTTTGCGGCGAGCCTCGGCGAATGCTGAATCGTTCACGTCATCAAGTTCGTAGCGGCCAGAACAAGCACTCATCCCCAGCCGCACGCGTTTTCCACAGCGTTGTCCACAGGTGGATACCGGCGGGTTGCGGTGCTGTCGAGGCGCGTTCGAGCATGGGCCAGTGACCGCTGCGGAGTCCCCGACGGAGCTGGGCGCGACCCTGCGGGCGTTGCGCCGGATGGCCGACCTCAGCCAGCGTGAGCTGGCCGGAAGGTCCGGGGTGCCGCAGGCGACGATCGCGCGGATCGAGTCGGGCAGGTCGCCCGATCCGGGCTTCCGCACCGTCGAGCGCCTCGTCGGGGCTGTGGCCGGCCGGATCACGATCTCGGCCCCGGCGGCGGACGGGATTCCCCCGGTTCCGCAGGAGGAGTTGCGCGACGCGGCCGGACGGCATCCTCCCGCCCACCTCGATGCCCGCGAGGTGCGCCAGCCGGTGCTTGACGCAGTGCTCGTCGCCCCGGCGTACCGTCTGCTGGGCATCGGGCGTCGGCTGGTCGACGCGCTCTCGGCCGAGCTGGACCGCGCCGGCGTCAGCTCCGTGAGCGCCCTCGCCGAGGGCGGCGGTAGCAGTAGTTTCCTGCTCCGGTGCGGGTTCGAGCTGGAGGCGAGCCGGCCCGCCGCGTTGCGGCTGGAGCGGCCGGTCAGCGTAGGGCGGCCGCCGCCGCGGTGAGGGCGGCGAACGCCTCCCGCATCCGCCAGGCACCGCGGTCGCGCGGGCCGATCGGGTTGGAGACCGTGCGCAGCTCGGCGAAGGGCAGGCCGGCCTGGGCGGCGGCCACGGCGACGCCGTACCCCTCCATGGCCTCGGCCACCGCGTCGGGGTGCCGGGCGGTGAGAGCCGTCGTGCTGGCGGCCGAGCCGGTCACCGTGCTGACCGTGAGCACCGCGCCGAGGGTGGCTTCCGGCAGGGCCGCACGCAGGGCATCCAGCAACGCCGGGTCGGCGGGTACGGTGCTGCCGACGCCGAGCAGCTCCGGCGCCATGCCCAGCTCCTCGATCGGGAGGAAGCCCTCCGGCGACTCGGCACCCAGGTCCGCCGCGACGCTCTGGGTCGCCAGCACGGTGCCGCCGACCGCCACCCGGTCGACGAAGCCGCCGGCGATGCCCGCGCTGACCACCGCCCGGTACGGCCGCCCGGCCGCCTCGGCGAGCGCCAGCAGCCGGGCGGTGGCGGCCCCGGCGGCGGCCGGGCCCACCCCGACCGGGGTGACCGTGACCGTCGGGTCGGCCAGCCCCGCCCGGATCGCCTCCGCCTCGGCGGGTACCGCGGTGACCACCAGCAGCCCACTCACGCTCCGCTCGCTCACGTGACCGGCCCCCGCGGCCCCTGCCGGTTCTCCTCCTCGGCCCCGCCCGGCCCGCCGACGGGAGAGGAGGAGGGGCGGTAGATGTGGAAGCCGGGCGGCGCGAGGCCGTCGTCGTTGCCCGGGGCGGGTGCGGCGGCGTGGACGGGGGCCGGCGAGGTGGGCGCGGAGTCAGCCAACTGCTGCGTCGGCTCGGTCTGCTCGGCGGCCAGTTCCTCGTCCCCGAGCGGCCGGCCGACCAGGCGTTCGTTGCGCAGCCGGCTGGCCACCAGCAGGCCGCGTGCGGCCACCAGCGTCGCGACGCAGGCGACGACCGCGATCCCGACCCGGCCGGTGAAGGGGACCAGCCCGAGCCCGCCCCCGGCCACGAAGGCCAGCATGAGCGCGGTCTCCGAGTGGGCGAAGGAGCTGGCCCGCAGCCGCTCCGGGATCCGCTCCTGGATCGACGCGTCGACCGCGAGCTTGGCGATCCCGCTCATCAGCGAGGCGACCAGGCAGAGCAGCGCCACCAGCGGCAGCGAGAACTTCAACGCGGCCAGCACCGCCACCCCGGCCACGATGATCATGCCGCTGGACTGGATCGCGGCCGGCCGGTGGATCCGCAGCCGGGTGCCGATCGCGGTGGCCAGGAAGGTGCCCACCGCCAGCGCGCCGCCGACCAGGCCCAGCGCGCCCTGCGCGCCCAGGTCCCGGCCGAAGAAGTCGGTGGTCAGGTCGCCGGCCTTGACGGCGAACGCCAGGAAGAGCAGCAGGAAGCCGTACACCCCGCGCAGCGCCGCCGCCCCGATCAGGGTGGCGATCACCAGGCGGCCGGCGGGGCGACCCCGGCCCAGCGGCCGTTCCCCGTCGCGGCGGCGCAGTGCCCGGAACGGTTGCGGCACCCGCTCCGGCGGCTCGGAGTCGGCCCGGGGCGGCAGGCGCAGCGCGATCACCATGCCGACCAGGAAGATGAGCGAGGCCACCCGGAGCGGCCACTGCGCCCCGAACCAGAACGTGGCCAACCCGAGCGGGGCGACCAGCCCGCCGGCCACCGTGCCGTAGACGCTCGCCCGGGCCCCCACCTGGGACAGCCCCAGCCCTTCCGGCAGCAGCCGGGGCACGGCCGCCGAGCGGGCCACCCCGTACGCCCGGGAGAGGGCGAGGACGCCGAACGCCGCCGGATAGAGCCCGAAACTGCCGAGGTAGTCGGAGATCAGCCAGGCGAGGAAGGCCCGGCCGAGCATGGTGGTCGCCAGGGCGTACCGGCGGCCGTGCCGGAAGTGGTCCAGCAGCGGCCCGACCACCGGGGCGAGCATGGCGAACGGCACCATGGTCACCAGCAGGTAGAGCGCGACCTTGTTCCGCGCCTCGCCGAGCGGCACGTCGAAGAAGATCGTCCCGGCCAGGCCGATGGCGATCAAGGTGTCCCCCGCGCAGGAGAGGGCGTGCAGGTCGAAGAGGCGGACCATGCCCACCTCGTTGCCGGCGCTGCGGGCCCGGGCCGAGCCGGCCCGCCGGGTCATCCACCGCCCGCTGCGCACGGAGCCGCGTAGCAGCAGGCGGGTGGCGCGGATGCCGGTGCCGACGGTCCGCCCGAGGACGGACCGGCCGGAGCGGGAGGACAGCGGCATGTCCCCCATCCTGACCCATCTGATCGACCCGTGCCGCACCACCTGGCGAGAACGACTCTGGGGAGTGCCTGTCAGTCGACCGTGGGCATGGGGAACAATGGGCAGGTGACCAGGCCCGCCTCCGCCCGCGCTCCCCGGCTCGACCAGGTCTGCGCCGCCGCCGTCGAGGTGGCCCGCGACGCGATCACCGAGGTGGACCCCGCCGACATCGGCGATCACCTCCAAGCCGTCGCCGAGGGCGACCGGCTCGTCACCCACTACTTCGAGTGCCGGCTGGCCGGATACCGCGGCTGGCGCTGGGCCGTCACGGTGACCCGGGTGCCGCGCAGCCGGCACGTCACGATCTGCGACACCGTCCTGCTGCCCGGCTCCGACGCGATGCTCGCCCCGGGTTGGGTGCCCTGGCAGGAGCGGCTCAAGCCGGGCGACCTGGGCCCCGGTGACCTGCTGCCCACCCCGCCGGACGACGAGCGCCTCGCCCCGGGCTACCTGCTCTCCGACGACCCGGCGGTCGAGGAGACCGCGTGGGAGCTGGGCCTGGGCCGGGCCCGGGTGCTGTCCCGGGAGGGCCGCTCGGAGGCCGCCCAGCGCTGGTACGAAGGCGACCACGGCCCGCACGCCGCGATCTCGGTGGCCGCACCGGCCGCCGCCCGCTGCGGCACCTGCGGCTTCTACCTGCCCCTCGCCGGCGCGCTGCGACAGTCATTCGGCGCCTGCGGCAACTTCTACGCGCCCGACGACGGCCGGGTGGTGACTGCCGACCACGGCTGCGGCGCGCACTCGGAGACGCTGGCCGAGACGGCCGAGACCCCGGTCGACGAGCTGCCCACGGTCTACGACGACAGCGCGGTCGAGGCGGTGTCGGTCAGCCGGGCCCCCGGCTCGGTGGAGGCGGCCGAGCCGGCGGAGCCGTACGGCCACCCCTGACCGGTCGGCCTGAGGGAGGGCCGGGTCAGCCCCGACGGGCTGCGGCCTCGCGGCGGCGGCGCCGGTTGGCGTCGTGCCGCATCATCACGGCGAGACCGGGAAAGCCCCACAGGAAACCGGCCAGGCAGGTCCAGAGCCAGTTCTGGTGCCCGTGCTCGGTGAGCCAACCGCGGAAGAAGACCAGCAGCACCAGGCCGACCACCGCCCAGACGATCAGCCCGGCGACGGCGAACGGCACCATCGGGGGGTCGAGCGGCTCGGGCCGCGGCGGTTGCTCCTGAGGCACGGGCACAGCGTACGCGATCATCCTGTCCTGCCCGCCGGTGATCTGGGACGATGCGCACCGCCGGTCGACACCTGCGAGGACCTG
Organism: Micromonospora sp. RTBAU3-60; assembly: GCF_054963695.1. Taxonomy (NCBI): domain Bacteria; kingdom Bacillati; phylum Actinomycetota; class Actinomycetes; order Micromonosporales; family Micromonosporaceae; genus Micromonospora; species Micromonospora sp. RTBAU3-60. The sequence goes on from NZ_JBUEGB010000004.1 coordinate 53,385, forward strand.
ATGGCCATATCGCCACCGGACAACGCCACGCCCCGCGAGCCGGCCGGCCCGCGCACCGCGTTCGACCGCTTCTTCGAGATCACCGCCCGCGGCTCCACCCCGGGTCGGGAAGTACGCGGTGGCCTGGCCACCTTCTTCACGATGGCGTACATCGTGGTGCTCAACCCGCTGATCCTGGGCAGCGCCGTTGACGGCGACGGTCGCAAGCTCGTCATCCCTGCGCTCGCCGCGGCGACCGCGCTGGTGGCCGGCCTGATGACCATCCTGATGGGCGTGGTGGCCCGGTTCCCGCTGGCGCTGGCCGCCGGGCTGGGCGTGAACGCGCTGGTGGCGTTCGAGATCGCGCCGCAGATGAGCTGGGCCGACGCGATGGGGCTGGTGGTGATCGAGGGAGTGCTCATCGGCATCCTCGTGCTCACCGGGCTGCGTACCGCGGTGTTCCGCTCGGTGCCGACCCAGCTGAAGACCGCCATCGGCGTCGGCATCGGCCTCTACCTGACCATCATCGGTTTCGTCGACGCCGGTTTCGTGCGGCGGGTGCCGGACGTGGCGAACACGACCGTGCCGGTCGGCCTGGGCATCGGGGGCAAGCTGGTCAGCTGGCCGACGCTGGTCTTCGTGCTCGGCCTGCTGCTGACGCTGGTGCTGGTGGTGCGTCGGGTACGCGGTGCGATCCTGATCGGCATTCTGTTCTCCACGGTGCTCGCGATCATCGTGGAGGCGGTCGGCCACATCGGCCCGAACCTGGTCAACGGCCGGCCCAATCCGAAGGGCTGGGCGTTGAACGTGCCGACCCTGCCGGCGAAGATCGTGGACGTCCCGAATCTCTCCCTGCTGGGCCGGTTCGACGTGCTGGACTCCTGGAGCCGGGTCGGCTGGCTGGTCCCGCTGATGTTCGTCTTCACCCTGCTGATCACGGACTTCTTCGACACGATGGGCACGATGGTCGCGATCGGCCAGGAGGGCGGCATGCTGGACGAGCGTGGCGCCCCGCCCCGGGCCCGGGAGATCCTGCTGGTCGACTCGATCGCCGCGGCGGCCGGTGGTGCGGCGAGCGTCTCCAGCAACACGTCGTACCTGGAGAGCGCGGCGGGGGTCGCGGAGGGTGCCCGGACCGGGGTGGCCAACCTGGTCACCGGCGGCCTCTTCCTGCTGGCCATGTTCGTGGCGCCGCTGTCCGAGGTGGTGCCCTTCGAGGCCGCCTCGCCCGCGCTGGTGGTGGTCGGTTTCCTGATGATGACCGCGGTGCGGACTATCGACTGGGCGGACTACGACGTGGCCGTCCCGGCGTTCCTCACCATCGTGCTGATGCCGTTCACCTACTCCATCTCCAACGGCATCGGTGCCGGGGTGATCACCTACGTGGTGATCAAACTGGCCCGGGGCAAGGCCGCAGAGATCCACCCCCTGTTGTACGCCGTCGCGTTGTTGTTCATCCTGTACTTCCTGCGCGGGCCGATCGAGTCCGTGGTGTCTTGACGCGGGGAAAAGTCGATCTTCTGGTGAGCCTGGTCATATTGCATGTCGTTAGCCAGGCTCATTAGTTAAGCTAACTAGTGTGACGGAGTGGACGGTGACGGCGAAACGCGTGCCACCGGCGCAGCTGGCCCCTCAGCTGCGTGATGCGATCACCCGACTCAACCGGCGGGTCCGGCAGGCCCGCCCGGTCGGCGATCTGACTCTCAGTCAGATCTCGGCGCTCACCAGCCTCAACCTGGCGGGTGCCCTGACTCCGCGGGAGTTGGCCGACATCGAGCGGGTGCAGCCGCCCACGATGACCAAGACCATCGCGAAGCTGGAGGAGCGCGGCCTCGTGCAGCGCACCCCCCACCCGACCGACGGCCGCCAGGTCATCCTCGCGGCGACCGAGGGAGGACGGGCCGTGCTCGAGCAGTTCGAGCGGGCCCGCAACGAGTGGCTGGCCAACCGGCTGGCCGAGCTCACCGAGGAGGAACGCGACACGCTGGGGCGTGCCGCCGACATCCTCCAGGGGATCGCTCGCGCCTGAGCCGACCGCGTCGTGCGGTCCGCTTCGTCCGCCGTGGATGAGGCGTACCCGACGACGCGAGGAGGCGCACCTAGCGTGCAGGCCAAGCTCAGCACGATGTTCCAGTCCCTACGAGTCCGCAACTACCGACTCTTCGCCACCGGACAGCTGATCAAGTTGATCGGCGTCTGGATGATGTACATCGCCCAGGACTGGCTCGTCCTTGAGCTCACCGGCAACTCGGCCACCGCGCTGGGCGTGGTCACCGCGCTCCAGTTCACCCCCGTCCTGCTGCTGACCCTGTTCTCCGGCCGGCTCGCCGACCGGTACGACAAGCGGATGCTGCTGTTCATCGCCAACGTGTTCTGGACAGTGCTGGCGCTGGCGATGAGCCTGCTGGTGGTCACCGGGCTGGTTGAGCTCTGGCACGTCTATGTGTTCGCCGCCCTGCTCGGCGTGTTCAACGCGGTGGAGACCCCGGTCCGGCAGGCGTTCGTCTCCGAGCTGGTCGGCATGCCGCTGCTGCCGAACGCGCTCTCGCTCAACGCGGCCACCTTCAACTCCGCCCGGATCCTCGGCCCGGCCATTGCCGGCCTGGCCATCGCCGCGTTCGGCGTCGGCCCGGTCTTCCTGATCACCGCGTTCAGCTCGATCGCCCCGCTGGTCAACGTGGTGCGGATGCGTACCAGCGAGCTGTACCGCAAGGACCTGCCGCCGGCCGGCCAGCGCGACCAGGCCCGGGTGGTGGACGGCCTGCGGTACGTCGCGCGCCGCCCGGACATCCTGCTGCCGATGGCGCTCATGTCGGTGACCGGGATGACGCTGTTCAACTTCCAGCTCACCCTCGCCGCGCTGGCCAAGACCGTGTTCAACACCGGTGCCGCCTCGTTCGGCCTGTTCACCACCGCTCTCGCGGTCGGCGCGCTGATCGGTGCCCTGGCCGGCACCGGGCGGCGCAGCCGCCCCACGGTGTGGCTGGTGCTGGGCGCGGCAGTCGGCTGCGCCACCTTCGGCACGCTGGTCGGGCTCTCCACGTCGTACTGGTTGGTCGTGGCGCTGCTGCTGCCCACCGGGTTCTTCATGGTCTTCTTCGCCCAGGCCGCGAACCAGCGGGTCCAGCTCGGCGTGGACGCCGCCTTCCGGGGTCGGGTCATGGCGCTCTGGGTGCTCGTCTTCCTCGGCACCAACCCGGTCGGCGCGCCGATCATCGGTTGGGTGGCCGAGACGTATGGCGCCGGGGCGAGCATCTGGATCGGTGGTCTGATCTCGCTGGCCGCCGCGATCCTCGCGCTCACCTGGCAGCTGCGCCGCTCCGGCGCCCGGCTGCGGATGCGGGTGCTGCCGATGCCCCGCTTCTACGTGGTTTCGCCCCGCGCCGAGTGAGGTGCACGGAAGGGTCCCCTGTTGACGCCTGATGCGTAGCAGGGGGCCCGGTTGACGCTGGGCCGGGTGAGAAAAGCGGGCCGCTGGCTTATCCATTCCAGCCGGATCTCGGCAAACGGGTGGCGGGGCGCCACGAGGCGGCTTAGCGTCGATATGTGGGAGTGGGGCGGGGACTGCTGTTGATGCTGGCGATCCTCGCCGTCTGCTGCCTGCCCGCCGCCTTCGCGCTGATCTTCTGCGCCGACGAGATCATCGACCGGGTGGCCTGTGGCTGGGCCGAGTGGCGGGAGCAGCGCCGGGCGCGGCGCACCATCGCCCGGCTCGACCGGGCCATCGAGGCGGACTCGCTCACCCGTGACATCGACCTCACCGAGCTCGACCGGGCGGACCGGCGCCCGCTGGAACAGCTCGCCGTCGACCTGCGCCGGCTCGGCGGCCACCGGCTCGCCGCCGCCGACCGCTCCGTGGTGTGGCACGGCGCGGTCATCGACGCGTACGACGAGCGGCTGCGCGCCGCCTGCCGGGCGCTGGGCATCACCGAGCACCTCGCCGACCTTGAGGGCGTCGACCGGGAGATCGAGCGGGTCCGGGTGGAGGGGCTGCTGCACGCCGCCGGGCTCACCCTGCCCGCCGCCCGCCCCGGCCACCACCAGCGGCACCGCTGACGGCGGCGCCGGTGCGGCTCTTCGTCGCGGTCTACCCGCCCCGGCCGGCGGTCGACGACCTGACCGCCCAGGTGGCTCGGCTGCGGGTCGGCGTCGCCTCCGCCGCCGGCACCAACGTCCGGCTGGCCGACCCGACCAAAGCCCACCTCACCCTGGCCTTCCTCGGCGATGTGCCGGAGGACCGACTGGTCGACGTGGAGAGCGCCCTCGGGCTGGCCGCCGAGACGTTCCGCGACGGCCGGGACGCCTCACCGCGGCTCCGGCTGGGCGGTGGGGGCAGCTTCGGGCGCGGGCGGTTCACCGTGCTCTGGGTGGACGTCCGGGGCGACGTCGAGGATCTGGCCATGCTGGCCCGGCTGATCCGGTTCGGGCTGCGCCGGGCCGAGTTGCCACACGACGAGAAGCCCTTCCGGGCCCACCTGACCATCGCCCGCCCCGGCGACCGGATCGACCGCACCGAGGTCCTGGCCGACCGGGAGGCTCTGCACGACTACCTCGGCCCGGAATGGCCGGCGGAGGAACTGGTGCTGGTCCGCAGCCACCCCGGTTCCCGCTCCACCTACGACAGCCTCGCCGCCTGGCCCATCTGACCCGGGCCGCGCCTGGGCCGGGCCGGGACCTGCCCGGCCGGCCCGGACGGGGTCACCAGGCCCAGGCCTCCGGGCCGGGGCCGCCGTTGCCCAGCGGCGGGAAGAGCTCGTCCAGCCGCTTCAGGGCGGCCTCGTCGAGGTCCACCGCCAGCGCGCCGAGGCTCCGGTCGAGCTGGTCGAGGGTGCGCGGGCCGACGATCGGGGCGGTCACCCCCGGCCGGGAAAGCAGCCAGGCCAGCGCCACGTCGGCCGGGTCGTGACCGAGGTCGGCGCAGAGCTTCTCGTACGCCTCGATGGTGGACCGGTGCGCGGCGAGCGCGTCGGCGGACCGGCCGGTGGTGCCGCGGGCGGCGCCACCCTCGGCCATCTTGCGGATGACCCCGGAGAGCAGCCCGCCGTGCAGCGGCGACCAGGGGATGACGCCCAGCCCGTACTCCTGCGCGGCCGGGATCACCTCCAGCTCGACGTGGCGGGTGAGCAGGTTGTAGATGCACTGCTCGGAGACGAGGCCGAGGAAGTTGCGCCGCTCTGCCGCCGCCTGCGCCCGGGCGATGTGCCAACCGGCGAAGTTGGACGATCCGACGTAGCAGACCTTGCCCTGGGCGACCAGGGTCTCCATGGCCTGCCAGATCTCCTCCCACGGCGTGGTCCGGGAGATGTGGTGCATCTGGTACAGGTCGATGGTGTCGGTCTGCAGCCGGCGCAGTGACTCCTCACAGGCCCGGATGATGTGCCGGGCGCTGAGGCCCTGCTCGTTGGGCCACTCGCCCATCTTGCCGTACACCTTGGTGGCCAGGACGACCTTGTCGCGGCGCCCGCCGCCCTGAGCGAACCAGCGCCCGATGATCTGCTCGGTGACGCCCTCGCCGAGCTTCCAGCCGTAGACGTTCGCGGTGTCGAAGAAGTTGATCCCGTGTTCCAGCGCCCGGTCCATGATGGCGAAGCTGTCCGGCTCGTCGGTCTGCGGCCCGAAGTTCATGGTGCCGAGGCAGAGCCGGCTCACCGAGAGACCGGTGCGTCCCAGGTTCGTGTACTCCATGGGTCCACCCTGGCACGCCGGCACTTCGAGTGCCTCGCGTGACCAGGGTGGTCCGAGTGGATCAGGACGACTCGCGGGCCGCCGGGCCGCTGCCGAAGAGGACGTCGTCCCAGCTCGGCAGCCGCTTGCGCGGCTTGCCGCCGGCCTCCGCCGACTCGCCCCCGCCGGTGGCCGCCGCCGGGCCGGTGCGTCGCGGCCGGAGCACGGCCAGCGATGGTACGGCCGGGACCTCCTTCGGCGCGTCCGAGTCGTCGTCGAACGCTGAACCGGGCCCGCCACCGAGCAGCGCCGCCGCACCACCGGAGACCGCCCGCTGGCGGGGTGCCTCCGGACCGGCCAGGGCGGCCGGGGACCGGGTGTCGAGACCGCGCCCGGGGGTGCCGCCGAGCGGCCGGTCCAGCGAGGCGAGCAGGGCGTCCCGGCCGGCCCGGATCGGGTCCCGCCCCGGGCGGGGGTGCTCGGCGGGCGCCGGCAGGCCGTGCCCGCCCCGGCTCGGCTCGCCACGCGACGGGCCGGGCAGCGCGTGGCCGCCCCGCTCCGGCGCCGGCTCCTGGCCGAGGATCGGCGTGGGCCGCTCAGCGCACAGGTATTGCGCCATGTCGTCGTGCGGGGTGACGTGCTGCCGGGTCTTGTCGAGGTCCCAGACCGCCTGCGCGGTGGCCTTGCCCGACGGCCAGGTGGCGATGATGCGCCAGGTGCCGTCGTCGCGGCGGTACGCGTCCCAGGAGATCTTCTCGGTGTCGATGCCGTGCTGGGCCAGCCGGCCGTTGACCACCTCGGCCAGCGGGGTCGGCTTCTCCGCGCCCTTGAGCCTGGTCCGCCGGGCGTGCTGGGCGAGCATGGCCCGCTCCTGGAGCACCGGGCCCGCGTAGCGCAGGACACGGTCGACCGGGACGCCGGCGATCCGGGCGACGTCCTCGGCGGACTCGCCGGAGCGGATCCGGGCCTGGATGTCCCGGGGAGAGAGCGACGGCGTCGGATCGGCGGCGGTCGCCACCACCGCGAGGGGCGCCGCGCCGGGATCGGAGTGCAGCACCGAGGCGACGCGTTCATCGATCGGCAGGGCGAGCAGGCGCCCGACCTCGTCGGCGAGCACCAGAGCCTGGCCGTCCTCGGAGAGGGCGACGAAGCGTACTGGGCGCATGTGCTTGCCTCCGTCCCGCTTCGCTGGCCGTCACGCCACGAGCCGGCCACCCGGGCGTCTCGCACCACCGTACGCTCATCTACCCGAAGGTGGGGGATGCGACACCCCGGCATGTCGCGACTGACCTGCGGCGATGATCACGGTGGGTGGCCGTCGGGGCGTCGACGGCCACCCAGCGTCACCAGGTGATCAGAGTCGCTCGACCACGTGGTCGACGCACGCGGTGAGCGCCTCCACATCGGCCGGCTCGACGGCCGGGAACAGCGCGATCCGCAGCTGGTTGCGGCCCAGCTTCCGGTACGGCTCGGTGTCGACGATGCCGTTGGCGCGCAGCACCTTCGCGATCGCCGAGGCGTCCACCCCGTCGGCGAAGTCGATCGTGGCGACCACGTTGGAGCGCACCGCCGGGTCGGCCACGAACGGCGTGGCGAACTCGGACCGCTCGGCCCAGCCGTAGACGATGCCGGCGCTCTCGGCGGTGCGCTTGGCCGCCCAGGCCAGGCCGCCCTGGGCGTTCATCCAGTCGGTCTGCTCGGCGGCCAGGAAGATGGTGGCCAGCGCGGGCGTGTTGTACGTCTGCTCCAGCCGGGAGTTGTCGATCGCGGTGACCAGGTCGAGGAAGGCCGGGATGTAGCGACCCGACTCCTTGATCTCGGTGGCCCGGGCGAGCGCGGCCGGCGACATCAGGGCCAGCCAGAGGCCGCCGTCGGAGCCGAAGCACTTCTGCGGGGCGAAGTAGTAGACGTCGGTCTCGCCGACGTTGACCTCCAGGCCGCCGGCGCCGGAGGTGGCGTCGACCAGCAGCAGGGAGCCCTCGTCGGCGCCCGGCACCCGGCTGATCGGCACGGCCACGCCCGTGGAGGTCTCGTTGTGCGGGGTGGCGTAGACGTCCACGCCCGCCTCGGCGACCAGGGCCGGCGCGCTGCCCGGCTCGGACTTGCGAATCGTCGGCTCGCCCAGGAACGGGGCGTCCTTGACCGACTTGGCGAACTTGGCGCCGAACTCGCCGAAGCTGGCGAACTGGGCCCGGTCGCGGATCAGGCCGAAGGCGGCGACCTCCCAGAAGGCGGTGGTGCCGCCGTTGCCGAGGACCACCTCGTAGCCCTCGGGGAGGGCGAAGAACTCGGCGATGCCCCGACGCAGCCGGGCCACCTGGTCCCGCACGGTCTTCTGCCGGTGGGAGGTGCCCAGGTAGCTGGTGGCGACGTCGGCAAGTGCGGAGACCGCCGCTGGACGGACCTTGGACGGCCCGCAGCCGAAGCGTCCGTCGGCGGGCTTGATGTCGTCGGGAATCCGGATGGTCGGTGCGTCAGCCACGGTTGTCTCGATCCTTCCGCGTGGGCTGCGAGAACGGGCCCTTCAGCGGGCGCGGACCGACGACGGCCGCGCGGGGGCGCGCGGGGGAGCCGGGATCCGAACCCGGTCCGGCGGCACTGCCGGCCTTCATCCTCCCACCCGGACCACCGGGCTCGGCGGCTGGTCCCGCACCCGGCGGTGAGGGATGCGCCACAGCGATGCGCGAAGGGCCCCGTCCGCGCCGGACGAGGCCCTTCGAGGGGTACGCGGGATCAGACGCCGTGCGGGATGGCGTCCCAGCCCTCGACCTCCTGCGGCTTGCGCGGGCCGTGGCCGATATACCGGGCCGACGGGCGGACCAGCCGCTGCAGCTTCTTCTGCTCGAGGATGTGCGCGGACCAACCGCCCATCCGGGCACAGGTGAACATCGAGGTGAACATGTGCGCCGGCACCTCGGCGAAGTCCAGCACCACGGCCGACCAGAACTCGACGTTGGTGGCGAGCACCCGGTCCGGCCGGCGGGCCTGGAGCTCGGCCAGGGCGGCCTTCTCCAGCGCCTCGGCGACCTCGAAGCGGGGCGCACCCAGCTCCTTGGCGGTGCGCCGGAGCACCCGGGCGCGCGGGTCCTCGGCCCGGTAGACCCGGTGGCCGAAGCCCATCAGCCGCTCGCCCCGGTCGAGGACGCCCTTGACGTACCCCTCGGCGTCGCCGCTGCGCTCGACCGCCTCCAGCATGCTGAGCACCCGCGACGGCGCGCCGCCGTGCAGCGGGCCGGAGAGCGCGCCGATACCGGAGGAGATGCAGGCCGCGGCGTCGGCGCCGGTGGAGGCGACGATCCGGGCGGTGAAGGTGGAGGCGTTCAGGCCGTGCTCGGCGGCCGAGATGAAGTAGGCGTCGACGGCCTTGACGTGCCGCGGGTCGGGCTCACCCCGCCAGCGCTTCATGAAGCGCTCGACGATCGTCTCCGCCTTGTCGATCTCCTTCTGCGGCACGGCGGGCAGGCCCAGGCCACGGGCGGACTGGGCGACGAAGGAAAGCGCGGTGACCGACACGCGGGCCAGGTCCTCGCGGGCCTGCTCGTCGGAGATGTCGAGCAGCTGGCTGAGGCCCCAGTACGGGGCGAGCATGGCGACCGCGGACTGCACGTCGACGCGGATGTCGCCGGAGTGCACCGGCACCGGGAACGGCTCGGCCGGCGGCAGGCCCGGGCCGAAGCGCCCGTCGACCAGCAGCGCCCAGACGTTGCCGAAGGAAACCTGCCCGATCAGATCCTCGATGTCCACGCCGCGATAGCGCAGCGACCCGCCCTCGCGGTCCGGTTCGGCGATCTCGGTCTCGAAGGCTACGACGCCTTCCAGGCCCGGTTTGAAGTCGGACATGTCGTCTCCTGGCTTCCGGCTCGGTGCGCCCCGCACGGACTCATCCGGCCCGGCTTCTTAGGCGACCCTCAGGGATGTGTTCGTGCCATCTTGCCTGCTCGGTAACCAAGTGCGCGACCCGCTGCGACTGTGCTGCACGCGACATCCCCCGGGGTGGACAAGCTCACGGCCTGGGCCAGACTGGGCGGTGGGGTCTGGCCAGCGTCGGGGGACGCGGCCGCCCCGACGAGGGGGAAGACGGAGTGACGGGCGACACACCGGCCCCGGCGGGCATGCGTAACGAGTACGCCGCCGACCTGGGCCTTTCTGAATCGGATCTTGCGCCGGACTGGCACACCCAGTTCGCCCGCTGGTTCGCCGACGCGGTGGCGTACCCGCTTCCGGAGCCGAACGCCATGGTGGTCGCCACCGCCGACGCCGCGGGCCGCCCGAGCGCCCGCACCGTCCTGCTGAAGGGGTACGACCCGGAGGGCTTCGTCTTCTACACCAACTACGGGTCCCGCAAGGCCACCGAGGCGGCCGCCAACCCGTGGATCAGCCTGGTGTTCCCCTGGTTCCCGATGCAGCGCCAGGTGGTGGTCACCGGGCGGGTGGCGAAGGTCGACCGGGCCGAGACCGAGGCGTACTTCGCCAGCCGGCCGCGCGGCTCCCAGCTCGGCGCCTGGGCCAGCACTCAGTCCCAGGTGGTCCCCGACCGGGCCGCGCTGGACGTGGCGTACCGGGCGGCGGCGGAACGGTTCGCCGACGTCGAGCCGATCCCCGCGCCGCCGCACTGGGGCGGGCTGCGGGTCCGGCCGGAGACGGTGGAGTTCTGGCACGGCCGGGTCAGCCGGCTGCACGACCGGCTGCGGTTCCGCCGTACCGAGGGCGGCGACTGGGTCACCGAGCGGCTGGCGCCGTGACCGGGGTGCAGGAGGCCCGGCCGCGCGGAGCGCGCCGCTGGGCGATCGACCTGCGCCCGCTGGGGGTGCCCGCGTACCGGCGGGTGTGGCTCGGCAACGGCGTGGCGATGTTCGGCTTCCAGTTCACCGCGGTCGCCGTACCGGTGGAGATGTTCTCCCTGACCGGCGGCTCGTTCTGGGTCGGCCTGCTCGGCGTGGCCGGGTTCCTGCCGCTGCTGGTCTTCGGGCTGTGGGGCGGCGCGGTCGCCGACGCCCGGGACCGGCGCCAGGTGCTGCTCGCCGCGGGCGGGCTGCTCTGGGCGTCGACCCTGGGCCTGCTGCTCCAGTCGCTGTTCCGGGTGGGCAGCCCGACGCTGCTGCTCGCCCTGGTGGCGGTGCAGTCGATCGCCTTCGCGATCACCTCACCGGCCCGCAGCGCGATCCTGCCGCGCCTGGTGCCGGCCGAACTGGTCCCGGCGGCCAGCACGCTGAACTTCACCACCTTCACCGCGGCCTCGGTCTTCGGGCCGCTCACCGCCGGCCTGATCTTCGCCAGCTGGCGGATCGACGTCGGGCTGCCGATCGCGTACGCGGTGGACGGGCTGCTGTTCACCGTCTCGCTCTGGGCCACCCTGCGCCTGCCGGCGATGCCGCCCGAGCCGGACCCGGACGGCGACGGCACGCCGCGGAAGGCGGGACTGGCCAGCATCGTGGACGGCTTCCGCTACCTGGCCACCACGCCGGTGCTGCTGCTGTCGTTCGCCATCGACCTGATCGCGATGGTCCTGGCCATGCCCCGGGCGCTCTTCCCCGAGGTGGCGCAGGAGCGGCTCGGTGGTGGCGGCGCGGTCGGCTGGCTCTACAGCGCCATCGCCATCGGCGCGATGCTGGGTGGCCTGACCTCCGGCTGGATCGGCCGGCTGCGGCGGCAGGGGTTGGCGCTGGTGCTGGCCGTGGTGGGCTGGGGCGTCGCGATCGCCCTGGCCGGGCTGGCCCGCCAGCTCTGGCTGGTGGTGCTGCTGCTCGGCCTGGCCGGGGCCGCCGACCTGGTCAGCTCGGTGCTGCGGCAGTCGATGCTGCTGGTCTACGCGCCGGACCGGATGCGCGGCCGGCTCCAGGGCGTGAACACCGTGGTGGTCGCCGGGGGCCCGCGCCTGGGCGACCTGCGGGCCGGCACGATGGCCGCCGGCTTCGGCGCCGGCGTCGCCTGGGTGGGCGGTGGCCTCGTCTCGGCCGTCCTCGCCGTGGTGCTCGTGGTGGCCTTCCCGGCCCTGCTCCGCTACCGCGCCGCCACCACAGCCTCCGACCGCAGCTGACCCCGTCGTACGCCCGCCTGGTGCTGCGGCCCAGGTGTCAGGAAGGAGCCCTCCGCTGCCGCAGGCGTTGACCGGGGGCCCTTCCTCGCATCGACTAGGGTCGGCGGCATGGGGAACGGGGTAGGGCAGTCACCGTCGGGGGCACAGTGGACCATCGCCGCCGACGGTCACGAGGCGGTCGTCGTCGAGGTGGGTGGCGGGCTGCGGGCGTACCGGCACGACGGGGTGGACCACCTCGACGGGTACGCGGCGGACGAGCTCTGCCCCGGCGGGGCCGGGCAGGTGCTGGCCCCGTGGCCGAACCGGATCCGGGACGGCGCGTACACCTTCGGCGAGCGGTCCCTGCAGCTCGACGTGAGCGAGCCGAGTCGCAACAACGCCATCCACGGCCTGGTCAACTGGGTGTCCTGGCACCTGGTCGAGCGCGCGGACGACAGCGTCACGGTCGGGTACGACCTGCCGGCGCGCCCCGGCTACCCGTGGCCGCTGCGGCTGCGTACCCGGTGGCGGGTCGGGGCGGACGGGCTGCGGGCCGAGCACGAGGTGACGAATCTGGCCGGGGAGGCGGTGCCGTTCGGCTTCTCGGTGCACCCCTACCTGCGGCTGCCGAAGACCACCGTCGCGGAGACGTCGCTGCGGGTGCCGGCGCGTACCCGGGTGATGGTGGACAGCCGGCTGCTGCCGATCGGGGTGACCCCGGTGGCCGGCACGGAGTACGACTTCACCGAGCCCCGCCCGATCGGTGACGCGGTGCTCGACGTGACCTTCGGCGACGTCGTCCGGGACGCCGACGGCGGCTCGGCGGTGAGCCTGGCTGCGCCGGACGACGCGGCCAGGCTGCAGGTCTGGGCGGACCGCGAGTTCGGCTGGTGGCAGGTCTTCACCGGGGACACGCTCAGCGGCGAGCGGCGGCGCCGGTCGGTCGCGATCGAGCCGATGACCTGCCCGCCGGACGCGTTCCGCTCGGGGCGGGACCTGATCGCGCTGGCTCCCGGCGACACCTGGCGGGGTGCCTGGGGCGTCCGGCCCGGGGCCTGAGCATGGAGTTCGCCGACGTCGTCCGGCGCCGCCGGATGGTCCGCAACTACGACCCGGACCGGCCGGTCCCGCCGGAGGTGGTGGACCGGCTGCTGGAGCACGCGATCCGGGCGCCCTCGGCGGGTTTCGCCCAGGGCTGGGGCTTCCTGGTGCTGGAGGAGCCGGCGGACCGGGAGCGGTTCTGGGCGGCGGCCACCCCGGGCGGCGGCGGCCGGGAACGCTGGCTGGCCGGGATGCGGCGGGCCCCGCTGATCGTGGTGCCGCACGCCAACCGCTCCGCCTATCTGGACCGGTACGCCGAGCCGGACAAGGGCTGGGCGGATCGCGCCGAGGACCGCTGGCCGGTGCCCTACTGGTACGTGGACACCGGGTTCGCCGCGCTGCTGATGCTGCTCACCGCCGTGGACGAGGGGCTGGGGGCGTGCTTCTTCGGCATCCCGCCGCAGCGGCTCGGGGCGTACCGGGAGGCGTTCGGGGTGCCGGACGACTACCAGCCGATCGGCGCGGTCACGATCGGTTACCGGGTGCCCGACCACCGGTCACCGTCGCTGCGTCGGGGGCGGCGGCCGGTGGACGAGGTGGTCCGGCGGGGCTGCTGGAGCTGAGCTGGTTCGCCCGGTCCGGCCCCGGGGTGTCGGCGGGGTGGAACCCGACATGAGGGAGTAAAACGCGGTGTGGCGGGTGCCGCTAGGCTGGCACGGACATCATCAGCTGCCCCGGAGCGCCCGCTGTGATCGGCGGGGCGTCGGGGCGGGCCCGGCCTTGGGGGAGGGGAGCGTGCCGTGATCTTCAGAGCGGTCCGGGACGGGCGTCCCTACCCGGAGCACAACCTCACGCTCAAGCAGTGGGCGGAGATCCCACCGCGTCCGCTGCGGCTGGACCAGCTCATCACCACCAAGCGGGAGCTGGCGCTGGACAAGCTCCTCGCCGAGGACTCCACCTTCTACGGCGACCTCTTCCCGCACGTGGTGCAGTGGAACGGCGGCCTCTACCTGGAGGACGGCCTGCACCGGGCGCTGCGCGCGGCGCTCCAGCAGCGCAACCAGATCCACGCCCGGGTGCTGGTGCTCAGCCCGCAGGGCGAGTGACGGCCCCCTGAGTCTTCGTTAAGGTGGCGGCCATGAGCGCACCCCTCGACCTGCTGGACATCGACGCGTCCCTCGGTGACGAGGAGCGGCAGATCCGCGCCGTCGTGCGCCAGCTCGTGGACGACCGGGTACGCCCGCACGTCGCCGGCTGGTATGAGGACGGCCAGGTGCCGGCCCGCGAGCTGGCCCGCGAGTTCGGCAAGCTCGGCCTGCTCGGCATGCACCTGACCGGGTACGGCTGCGCCGGCGCGTCGGCCGTCGCGTACGGGCTGGCCTGCCTGGAGCTGGAGGCCGGCGACTCCGGCGTCCGCTCGCTGGTCTCGGTGCAGGGTTCGCTGGCCATGTACGCCATCTGGCGCTACGGCAGCGAGGAGCAGAAGCAGCGTTGGCTGCCAGCGATGGCGGCCGGCGAGGCGATCGGCTGCTTCGGGCTGACCGAGCCGGACCACGGCTCCGACCCGGCCTCGATGGCCACCCGGGCCCGCCGGGACGGCGACGACTGGATCCTCACCGGCACCAAGATGTGGATCACCAACGCGCCGATCGCCGATGTCGGGGTGATCTGGGCGCGCACCGACGACGGGGTGCGCGGCTTCGCCGTACCGATGGACACGCCCGGGGTGACGGCGCGCGAGATCCGGCACAAGATGTCGCTGCGCGCGTCGCTGACCGGGGAGGTGGTCCTCGACGACGTCCGGCTCCCGGCGGATGCCCGGCTGCCCGAGGCGGTCGGGTTGAAGGCGCCGCTGAGCTGCCTCACCGAGGCCCGGCACGGCATCGTCTGGGGGGCGCTCGGCGCGGCCCGCGAGTGCCTGGAGACCGCTCTGTCGTACGCGACCACCCGGACCCAGTTCGGCCGGCCGCTGGCCGGCTTCCAGCTCACCCAGGCCAAGCTCGCCGACATGGCCGTCGAGTGGAACAAGGGGCTGCTGCTGGCGCTGCACCTGGGCCGGCTCGCCGACGCCGGGAAGCTTCGCCCCGAGCAGGTCAGCGTGGGCAAGCTGAACAACGTCCGGGAGGCCCTGGCGATCGCCCGGCAGTGCCGCACCATCCTCGGCGCCAACGGAATCTCCGCCGAGTACCCGGTCATGCGGCACGCCAACAACCTGGAGAGCGTGCTGACCTACGAGGGCACCTCGGAGATCCACCAGCTGGTCATCGGGCAGCGGCTGACCGGGCTCTCCGCGTTCGCCTGACCTGCGGTTCTCCCCTCCGCCCCGGCTCGGCGAGCGGGTGTCGTACCGGGGCCTTACCGTCATCTTCAGGCGCTTTGTCTGACAAGGACGGTGAGGGCGATGGCCCGCGACGGTGACACCAACGAGCCCACCAGAGAGTTCCCGGAATACCCGACCGGCGATGCTCTCCGGGCCCGGTCGGACGGCACGCCCGACCCCGCGCCGGGTGCCCCGCCGTCGGCGGGTGGCCCGGCCCGCGGCCTGCTCTGGGTGCTCGGCGCGGCCGCGCTGGCCGTGGTGGTGCTGCTCGGCGTGCAGGCCACCGGGATCCTGCCGGAGTTCCGCAACCCGTTCGCCAAGGAGCAGACCGACCGCAGCCAGCCGCCGCTGCTCAAGTCGATCCGGGACCTCAGCCGCTACGTCGCCGCCGAGGGCGACTTCCAGGTGGTGGTCGACCTCCAGAACGACCGGAGGAACGTGCCGGACTTCCTGCTCAACGAGCGGACCCTGTTCGTCGGAGCCGGCCGGGTCGAGGCGTACGTGGACTTCTCGAAGATCGCCGACGGGGCGATCGTGGAGTCCGCCGACAAGAAGTCCGTGGAGATCAAGCTGCCCGCGCCGCAGCTCGGGGAGACCAACCTCGACCTGGAGAAGAGCTACGTCTTCGCCGAGGAGCGCGGCCTGATCAACCGACTCAACGACCTGGTGGCCGGCAACCCCAACCGGCAGCAGCAGGTCTACCGGCTGGCCGAGGACCGGATCACCGCCGCCGCCCGGGACAGCGGGCTCACCGCACGGGCCGAGGAGAACACCCGCAAGATGCTGGAGGGCCTGCTCCGCTCCCTCGGCTACCAGAAGATCACGGTCACCTACACCGCTCCCTGATCCCTTTCGACGCACCGGCGCCCGCCCCGAGATCCGGGGCGGGCGCCGTGCTGTCTCCTGTCCAGGCCCGCGCCGGGGCCGGGCGGAGAAAGTGGCCGGCCCGACGGTGCCGGGGGGTGTCAGTGGTGGGTGGGGGCGAGGTAGTGGTCCTCGTTGGGCATGAGGATCCAGAGGATCAGGTAGATGATCAACTGGGTGCCGGGCAGCAGCAGGGACAGCAGGAACAGCAGCCGGACGAACCCGGCCGACAGGCCGAACCGCTGCGCCAGGCCGGCGCAGACACCCGCGAGCATGCGCCCCTGGCGGGGCCGGACCAGTTTGCGACTCATCGTCGTACTCCCACTCTGCGGCGGATCCGCCGCGCTGATTCCACGCTAGGAACGGGTGCGGGGCCCGCCCTCGGCCCCGAGGAGGATCGCCCGCCCCCGCCCCCGTAGGTGCTTACCCCGCCGGGTCCCCGCCGACCCGTGCCCTGCGCACCGCGGGATCCTGTTCGATCCTCGATCGAGCGCCGGGATGGCACTCGATCCAGGATCGAGTGCCATCCCAGCGCTCGGAGGCCACTACTTCCTGGTTCGGGCACGATCTTGGCGCGGGGCGCGGGGCGCGGGGCGCGGGGCGCGGGGCGCGGGGCGCGGGGCGCCGGGGCGCCGGGGCGGGGCACGCGGGGATGCCGGGCCCGTGACGAGGGAGAGACGGGCCCGGTGGAGGGTGGGGTGTGCGGGGTCGCGGCCGGGGGCTGACCTGGGCGGGTAGGCTCGCCGGTCGGGCGCCCACACCCCGGGTGCCGCCCGCCGTCCCCCGACCGGGGTCGGCACCATCGGGCCGACCCTTACGACGGGGCCGACGGCGAGGAAGTGCAGCCATGATCAGTGTTTTCGACCTCTTCAGCGTCGGCATCGGGCCGTCCAGCTCGCACACCGTGGGGCCGATGCGCGCGGCGCGTACCTTCGTGGCCGGGCTCAAGGCGGACGGGCTGCTCACCGACACCGCCCGGGTGCAGGCCGAGCTCTTCGGCTCGCTCGGGGCCACCGGCCACGGTCACGGCAGCGACCGCGCGGTGCTGCTCGGCCTGGAGGGCGAGGCGCCGGAGACGGTCGACACCGACTCGGTCGGGCCGCGGGTCGAGCGGATCCGGGCCGAGCGTCGGCTCGGCCTGCTCGGTGCCCAGGAGATCGACTTCGACCCGGACCGGGATCTGGTGCTGCACCGCCGCCGCTCGCTGCCGTACCACCCGAACGGGATGACGTTCGTGGCGTACGACGCGGCCGGCGTCGAGCTGCGCGCCCGCACCTACTACTCCGTCGGCGGCGGATTCGTGGTCGACGAGGCGGCGGCCGGGGCGGACCGGATCAAGCCGGACACCACCCCGGTCCGGTACCCGTTCCTGACCGGCGCCGAGCTGCTGGCGGTCACCACCGGCAACGGCCTGTCGATCAGCGAGGTGATGCTCGCCAACGAGCTGTCCTGGCGCGGCGAGGCGGACGTCCGGGCCGGGCTGCTGGAGATCTGGCGGGTGATGCGGGACTGCGTCACCCGCGGCTGCGAGCGGGACGGCGTCCTGCCGGGCGGGCTGAAGGTCCGCCGCCGGGCGGCCGAGCTGCGCCGGAGCCTGGAGGCGGAGGCGGACGCCAACGATCCGCTGCGCGCGATGGACTGGGTGACCCTGTTCGCACTCGCGGTGAACGAGGAGAACGCGGCCGGCGGGCGGGTGGTCACCGCCCCGACCAACGGCGCCGCCGGGATCATCCCGGCCGTGCTGCACTACTACACCCGGTTCGTGCCGGGCGCCTCCGAGGACGGCGTGATCCGCTTCCTGCTCGCGGCCGGCGCGATCGGGGTGCTGTTCAAGGAGAACGCCTCGATCTCCGGGGCCGAGGTCGGCTGCCAGGGCGAGGTCGGCTCGGCCTGCTCGATGGCCGCCGCCGGGCTGGCGGAGGCGCTGGGCGGCACCCCCGCACAGGTGGAGAACGCGGCCGAGATCGGCATGGAGCACAACCTCGGGCTCACCTGCGACCCGGTCGGCGGCCTGGTGCAGATCCCGTGCATCGAGCGGAACGCGGTGGCCAGCATCAAGGCGATCACGGCGGCCCGGCTGGCGCTGCGCGGCGACGGGGTGCACGCCGTCTCGCTGGACAAGGTCATCAAGACCATGCGGGAGACGGGCGCGGACATGAAGGTCAAGTACAAGGAGACGGCGCGGGGCGGCCTCGCGGTCAACGTGATCGAGTGCTGAACCCGAAGGGGTGACCCGGCCGGTAGCCCGGTCCGCGGACGGCGGTCAGGGTGAGGATGGGACGGTGACGACAGGCGTCGCCGCGCTCTGGTCGGCCCGCAACTCACTGCGCATCCTGGTGAGGCGGGACCTCGCGGTGAAGTACCAGCAGTCCGTGCTGGGCTACTTCTGGTCGCTCATCGAGCCGCTCGGCATGGGCCTGATCTACTGGTTCGTCTTCGGCGTGCTCTACTCCGGCGCCACCCGGGGGCACCTGGGCGACGCGGCCGGGTCGTACCCGCTCTTCCTGGTCACCGGGATCTTCGCCTGGATGTGGGCCAGCTCGGCGCTCACCGAGGCGACGAACGCGTTGACCGGGCAGGCCCGGCTGATCACCACGATGAACGTGCCCCGGCAGGTCTTCCCAATCGGCCGGGTCACCGGCCGGTTCGCCGAGTACGCCGCCGGCCTGCCCATCCTGGCCGGCATCGCGGCGGTCTACGCGGCGCACGGCAAGATCCACGTCGGCTGGACGCTGCTCGCCCTGCCGCTGGCCGTGTCGGTGCAGTTCGTGCTGCTGGTGGGGATCGCGCTGCTGCTGTCGGCGTTCAACGTGCTGATGCGGGACATCGAGCGCTTCATGCGGCTGATCATCCGGGTGCTCTTCTACGCCACCCCGATCATCTACCCGCTCGGCCTGGTCCGGGACTCCGGCATGCCGGCCTGGGTCAAGCTGGTCTATGAGCTGAACCCGCTGGTCGGCATCTTCCAGCTGCACCACTCGATCTGGTACCCGGACGAGTTCCCCGACGCCCGGCTGCTCACCATCACGGTGCTGGGCAGCGTGCTGGTGCTGGCGGCCGGCTGGTGGTCGTTCCGCCGGCTGGAACCGGCCGTGCTCAAGGAACTCTGAGCCGTGATCGGGGAACGCTGAATGACGGCCATCATCGAGGCGACGGGGCTGGGCATCCGGTTCGTCCGGAACCGGCGCCGCCAGCTGCGGCTGCGGGAGCTGCTGATCCACCGGGGCGGGCGGAACGCGCACGCCGGCCAGTTCTGGCCGCTGCGGGACGTGTCCTTCCGGATCCAGCCCGGCGAGACCGTCGGGGTGGTCGGCCGCAACGGCACCGGCAAGAGCACCCTGCTGCGGTTGATCGCCGGGGTGCTGATCCCGGACGAGGGCCGGATCCGGGTACGCGGCGAGGTGGCCCCGCTGCTGGAGCTCTCCGCGGGCTTCTCCAACGACCTCACCGGCCGGGAGAACCTGTATCTGGTGGGCGGGCTGCACGGGCTGTCGACGGGCTACCTGCGGCGGCACTTCGACGAGATCGTGGCGTTCGCCGGGGAGCAGGTCGAACGCTCCATCGACACCTCGGTCCGGCACTACTCGTCGGGGATGAAGGTTCGGCTCGGCTTCGCGGTCATCGCCCACCTGCCTCATCCCATCCTGTTGGTGGACGAGGTGACCGCGGTCGGGGACGCGGAGTTCCGCGCGAAGTGCTATGCGACCATCGAGCGACTTCTCGCGGAAGGGCGCACGCTGGTGCTGGTGTCACACAACGAAAAGGACCTCACCCGGTTCTGCCGTCGAGGGCTCTACCTCGACGCCGGGCGGCTGACCGTCGACGGGACCATCGACGAGGCGCTGCACGCGTACGCCAGCGCCGCGCAGCGGTGACCCTCGCGATCGTGCTCGCCGCGGATCCGGCGGCGGGCCTGACCATGGAGGCTGGGGAGCGCCTGGTGGACCGGCTGGCCGGGCAGTGGCGGCGGGCCGGGGCGAGCGACGTGCGGGTGGCCGGCGATCTGCTCGAGCTGGCCTCGCTGGTGGCCGGTGCCACCGGCCCGGTGCTGGTCAGCGGGGCCGACCTGGTGGCGCACACGGCCGTACTGAAGCACCTGGCCACCAGTCCGGTGGGGCCCACGGTGGCGCTGGTGCTCACCGACCCGCCCGCAGCGGGGCAGGTGCCGGTCCGGGAGGAGCGCGGCCAGGTGGTGGCGGCCGGCGACCCGGCGGACGCGACCGGCGTGTTCGGCGGCGCGCTGCGGGTCGGCCCGGCCGACCTGCCGGCGCTGGCCGCCGCCGCCCAGGCGGTCGCCGGGTCCGGGGGTGGACCGGCGTCCGCGGTGGACCGGCTCTTCGCCGAGTTCGCGGCGTGCGGTCCGCTGATCTTCGCCCACCGGGTACGCCTGCTCGTGGCGCACCGGGTCGGCACCCCCGAGGAGTTGGGTGCGGCGTGGGCGGCCGTGGCCGCGGTCGACGAGGACCGCGCCGAGCTGCGGCTGTCGGTGAAGGAACGGGACGACTTCTTCACCACGTTCTTCGTCAGCACCTGGTCCCCGTACGTGACGAAGGCCGCCGCCCGGCTGCGGCTCAGCCCGACCGGGGTGACCATGATCTCGGTGGCCTTCGCGGTGGCCGCCGCGGTGCTGTTCGGCGTCGGCGGGCGCCCCGCGCTGGTCGCTGGGGCGGTCCTGCTTTACCTGGGCTTCGTGCTGGACTGCGTGGACGGGCAGTTGGCCCGCTACACCCGGCAGTTCAGCGCCTGGGGCGGCTGGCTGGACACCATGGCCGACCGGGCGAAGGAGTACGTGGTCTACGCCGGCCTCGGCTACGGCGCCACGCACGCCGGGTTCCGCTACGGCTGGGCCCTGGCCATCGCCGCGATGACCCTGCAGACCGTGCGACACATGACCGACACCTGGTACGGCGTGCTGCACGACGAGGCGGCCCGCCGGCCCCGCCCGACGACCGGGGACGCCGGCGGCATCGGCGGCCGGCTCAACGCCGCCTCGACCAAGGTGCAGGCGGACACCGGGTCGGTGTCGTACTGGCTGAAGCGGACAGTGGTCTTCCCGATCGGCGAGCGGTGGGCGCTGATGGCGCTGGCCGCCGCGCTCTTCGGCCCGCTGGTCACGCTCTGCGCGGTGCTGACCTGGGGGACGCTGGCGTTCGCGTACACCGGGGGGCTGCGGACCCTGCGGGCCCGCTGGATGCGGGTGCCGGTGCTGGCGACGGTCGACCGCACCCTGCACCGCGACGACGGGCCGCTGGCCCGGACGCTGCCGGTGGTGCGCGGTCCGCTGGCCACTGCGGTGCTCGGCGCCCTCGGCGCGGCGGCGCTGCTGCTCTGGGCGCTGTCGGCGGTCCACGCCGGCCACCGGCTGCCGGGCTGGGCGGTGCCGCTGGGGCTGCTGGTGCTGCTGGTCGCCGGGTTCGGCGCCCGGGCGGCGCACGACGGGCCGCTGGACTGGCTCGTCCCGGCCGCGCTGCGGGCCGGCGAGTATCTCTTCGCCATCGCGGTCGGGGTGGCCGGCCGGGCGCCGGCCTGGCTGATCTTCGGGTACGTCTTCGTGCTCACCCTGCACCACTACGACCTGACCGCCCGGCTGGAGAAGCGGCAGGCGGCCCCGCCGCTGCACCCGGCCACGTTCGGCTGGGAGGGGCGGTCGGCGCTGCTGACGGTGGCCGCGTTCGTCGGATACGCGAGTATCGGTCTGGTTACACTCGGTGCGTACCTTCTCGTGGTTTTCGTCGCGAGCGTGGTCCTCGCCTGGGTGGTCCTGCCGGCCCGCGCCCGCCGCACGCCGGCCCCGGTGGCTGGGGGTGACCGCTCGCCGGGCTGACGGAGGGCCGGCCGGGATGACTCTGCTCAGCTTCGTCGTACCGGCCTACCGGGTGCAGGGCTACCTGCGGGAGTGCCTCGACTCGATCCTCGACCAGCCGTACGACGACCTCGAGGTGATCGGGGTCGACGACGCCTCGCCGGACCACACCGGCGAGATCCTGGCCGAGTACGCGGAGCGCGATCCCCGGGTCCGCCCGGTCCGGCTCGCCGAGAACGTCGGGCTCGGTCCGGCCCGCAACGCCGGGCTGGACCGGGCCACCGGCACCTACGTCTGGTTCGTCGACGGGGACGACTGGCTGGTCCCCGGCTGCCTGCCGCACGTGGCTGACTGCCTGCTGGCGACCCGCCCGGACGTGTTGATCGTCGACCACCTCCGGGCGCACTGGAACAACCTCGGCACCCGCAGCGCGATGCGCGAGGTGTTTCCCGAGCCGCCCGGCGAGGTGACGTTCCGGCTGCGCGACCGGCCGGAGACCCTGCACCTGCTGCACACCGCCTGGAACCGGCTGGTCCGGCGGGAGCTCCTGGTCGAGCGGGAGCTGCGGTTCGCTCCCGGCTGGTACGAGGACGTCTCGTTCAGCTACCCGGTGCTGATGGCGGCCGAGCGGATCGGGGTGCTGGACCGGGTCTGCCTCAACTACCGGCAGCGCCGGACCGGCGCCATCACCCGCACCCGGGGCGACCGGCACTTCGAGGTGTTCGCGCAGTGGCACCGGGTGTTCCAGCTGATGGACCGGTGGGGGCCGGAGACGGACCCGCTGCGCCCCATGGTCTTCGAGCGGATGATCTGGCACTACCTGACCGTGTTGGGCAACGGCGCGCGGATCGCCCCCGAGTTGCGACCCGCGTTCTTCGCCCAGATCCACGAGGACCACGTGCGCTTCCGGCCGCCCGGCGGCTACCCGGTGCCACCCGGTGTGGAGGGGCTGAAACACCGCCTGGTGGCGGCCGGGCGGTGGCGTACGTTCAGCGCGCTGCGCGGGGCCCACCAGGCCGAGGAGACCGCCCGGCGCTCGGCGCGCCGGGCTCGGCGGCGGGCGCTGCCGGTGGCCCGGCGGACCGCCGGCCGTGCGCGGGACGCCGCGCTGGGCGAGTACTACCGGGTCGAGCTGCGCCGGCCGCTCGATCCGACCCTCGCCGTCTACGCCGCGTACTGGTACCGGGGGTACGCCTGCAACCCGGCCGCGATCTACGCCGCCGCGCGCCGCCTCGCCCCCCAGGTACGCGGCGTGTGGATCGTCCGGCGGGACCGGGTCGACACCCTTCCGCCCGGGGTGGAGTACGTGGTCGCCGGCACCCGGGACTACTACCGGGTGCTCGCCCGGGCCCGCTGGCTGGTCAACAACGTCAACTTTCCGGACTTCGTCCGGAAGCGACCGGGCGCGGTGCACCTGCAGACCCACCACGGCACCCCGGTCAAGGTGATGGGGCTGGACCAGCAGCGGTACCCGATGGGCGCGATGGGGATGGACTTCGGCGACCTGCTGCGCCGGGTGGACCGCTGGGACTACAGCGTCACCTCGAACAGCTTCTCGACCCAGATGTGGGAGCGGGCGTACCCGGCCGGGTACACCACGCTGGAGGTCGGTTACCCGCGCAACGACCGGCTGGCGACGGCCGACCCGGCGGAGTGCCGCAAGGCCCGGGCCGAACTGGGCATCGGCCTGGACGAGTTCGTGGTGCTCTACGCGCCGACGCACCGGGAGCACCTGCCCGGCTGGCGGCCGCCGTTCGACCCGGACCGGATGCGGGGCGTGCTCGGCCCGTCCGGCCGGTTGCTGATGCGCAGCCACTACTTCCACGACCGGGACCGGCAGCCACGCGGCCGGTTCGCCGGTGGGGTGCTGGACGTGAGCGACCACGACCGGGTGGAGGACCTGTATCTCGCCGCCGACGTGTTGGTCACCGACTACTCGTCGGCGATGTTCGACTACGCCGTCCTGGACCGGCCCATCGTCGTCTACGCCCCGGACTGGGACGCGTACCGGGTGGCCCGGGGGGTCTACCTCGACGTGCTGGCCGAGCCGCCGGGCGCGGTGGCCGTCGACTTCCCGGCCCTGCTCGACGTGTTCCGCTCCGGCGCGCTGCGCGGCGCGGAGGCCGAGCGGGCCCGGCAGCGGTTCCGGGAACGGTTCTGCGCGCTGGACGACGGCCACGCCGCCGAGCGGGTGGTCCGCCGGGTCTTCCTCGACGAGCCGGCCTGAAACGTTTACGGACCCCAGGATTCCGCTTGATAGGACGGTCACGAGCCGAACATGGCACGTTTACCCGATGTGCGGATTCAATGATTTTGGTCACAGTCAATCCCGGGTTCGGCCGAGGAGCTGGGGAGGTGACGGTGACCACCGTCGCGCTCAAGGATGTCACGAAGGTGTTCCAGGACGGGACGGTCGCGGTCGACACCGTCAATCTGGACGTCAACGACGGCGAGTTCATGGTGCTGCTCGGCCCCTCCGGCTGCGGCAAGTCCACTGTGCTGCGGATGGTGGCCGGCCTGGAGGACCCGACCTCGGGCGCGGTGATGCTCGACGGTGAGGTCGCCAACGACCTGCAACCGCGGGATCGGAAGATCGCCATGGTCTTCCAGGACTTCGCGCTCTATCCGCACATGAGCGTCGGCGACAACATCGGCTTTCCGCTCCGGCTGGCCGGCGTCGACCAGGGTCCGCGCGGGGAGCGGATCCAGGATGTGGCGAGCGCGCTCGGCATCGCGGACGTGCTCGGCCGCAAGCCCAGTCAGCTCTCCGGCGGTCAGCGGCAGCGGGTGGCGATGGGCCGGGCGATCGTCCGCCGCCCCGGGCTGTTCCTCATGGACGAGCCACTCTCCAACCTGGATAGCGGCCTGCGGGCCGAGCTGCGCGCCGAGATCTCCGGGCTGACCCGTGAGCTGGGCGTCACCACCATCTACGTCACGCACGACCAGGCCGAGGCGCTGACCATGGCCGACCGGGTCGCCATCCTGCGCAAGGGCGTGCTCCAGGACGTGGGCACCCCCACCCAGGTGTACGGCCGGCCGGCCACCCTCTACGTGGCCGCGTTCCTCGGCAGCCCCCGGATGAACCTGCTGGAGGCGTCGGTCTACGTCCACCTCGACCGGTACGTGGCGTTGAACCTCGGTGAGCAGACGCTCTACCTGCCCTGGGGCGACCTCCGCAGCCGCGCCGTGGCGCACTACCACGGCGAGCGGATCGTGGTCGGGATGCGGGCCGAGGCGCTCACCCCGGTCGCCCCCGACACCGTCGGCCACGTGCTCCAGGGGCGGATCCGCTACCTGGAGCACCACGGCCACGAGTCGCTGGCGTTCCTCGACATCGGCGCCACCGCGATCGTCGTGGACGAGATGGGCACCCCGGTCGAGACCGCCGGAACCGGCCAGCGGGGCCTGCGCCGCTTCGGCCAGGTGATGCAGCGGCTCACCGGACGCGGCGACGCCCCGGTCTCCGCGGCACCC
This sequence comes from Micromonospora sp. RTBAU3-60, assembly GCF_054963695.1. NCBI lineage: Bacteria > Bacillati > Actinomycetota > Actinomycetes > Micromonosporales > Micromonosporaceae > Micromonospora > Micromonospora sp. RTBAU3-60. Next base: position 78,546 of record NZ_JBUEGB010000004.1, read on the forward strand.
GTTGCCGACAACCGGACCAGCGTGCTCACCGACCCCGGCCGGCACCACCGCCGTCCGGCGGAGTTGGCGGTCCGGCTGGCCCCCTACCCGGCGGTGTCGGCGGGGCATCCGCTGGCCGTCCAGGTACGGATGGACGCGCTGCACTTCTTCGACGAGCGCGGCGACCGCATCGACGTCGGCTGGCGCTGACCGGCGAGACCAGGGTTTGGGCCGCGAGGTCGCCGAGGTTGGGTTGATCAGGGGGCGGGGATACCGCGACGTCGCCGAAGTGGCGGCGCCGCCCGGGTCGTTCCGCCGCCGGCCCGGCCAGCTGTCGAGCCCTGGTCGGGCCGACGAGCAGCAATTACAGTGCCCCGCGTGATCGTCGACCAGGTTCCACCGCTGCGCATCCGGCTGCTCGGCGGCTTCCGGGCCGAGCGCGACGGAGTTCCGGTGGTGGAGCGCTGGCGCAGGCCCGGCGCGCAGACACTCGTCAAGCTGCTCGCGATCGCACCCGGACACCGCATGCACCGCGAGCAGGTGATGGAGGTGTGCCGGCCCGGCGCCCCACGGCAGGCCGCCATGAGCAGCCTTCGGGTCGCCCTCCACATCGCGCGGCACGCGCTGCAACCGGAGCTGCGTCCCCGGGAGGAGTCCGCCTATCTGCTGCTGGAGGGCGACCTGTTGGTGCTGTCCCCGGCGCTGGTCACAGTTGACGCGGACGAGGCGGAAGGGCAGGCACACGCCGCCCTGGCCGAGCCCGAGGCCGGCGGGCACCGCGCGGCGCGGCTCGCCGCCGCGCTGGCGGCGCTGCGGGAGGAACTGCTGCCCGAGGATCCCTACGCCGAGTGGCTGTCGCCGCGCCGGGCGGAACTCGCCCTGCTCCGCAGCCGGGTGCTCCACGCCCTCGCCGACACCCACCTCGCCGAGGGGCGCCCCGAGGACGCGGTCGTCCTGCTCGAGTGGTTCCTGTCGGCCGGCGACCCGGCCGACGAACGCGCCCACGAAGGGCTGATGCGGGCGCTGCTCGCGCTGCACCGGCCCGAGCAGGCGCTGCGGCAGTATCAGGCGGCCCGGAGGGCGCTCGACGCCGAACTCGGGGTGCGGCCCGGTGCCCTGCTGGAGCAGCTGCGCCAGGCGGCCACCGTGGCATCCGCCCGACCGGCGGCCGACGCTCCGGCGCGGCCACCGCTGCCTTCGGCGGTCCGGGTCGCGGTGCGGACTCCGCTCTTCGGCCGGGACCAGGCGCTGCGCGTGCTCGCGGCCCAGCGGGACGTGCCGCCGCTCACCCTGGTCGCGGGTGAGGCCGGCGTCGGAAAGACCCGGCTGGCCGCCGAGGCCGCGTCGACTGCGCACCGCCGCGGGTCGCTGGTGTTGTGGGGGGCGAGCCACGAGGCGGAAGGGCAGACCCCGTACGGCCTGTGGGCCGAGGCCCTGGACTCCTGGCTCGCCGACCGGTCGCCCGCCGAACAGGCCACCGTCGCGGCCGATCATCCCGCCCTCGCCGCACTGGTGCCGGCGCTGGGACCGGCTTCCACCGTGGGCATCGACCCGGAGGAGGAGCGGGCCCGGCTCTTCCACGCGGTCGGTGGCCTGTTGGACGGCCTGGCCGCCACCTGCCGCCACGGCGTCCTTGTGGTGCTGGACGACCTGCACGCCGCCGACCTCGGATCGCTGCAACTCCTCTACCACCTCGTCCGCCGTACCGGCTCGCGGGCCTGGCGCTTCATCGCCACGGTTCGCGAGGAGGATTTCAATGCCGACTCGGTACGCCGGCGCGTCGTCGACGCGGCGGTACGTCAGGGCCTGGCCCGGCGCCTGGATCTGATGCGCCTGAGCGAACGCGACTGCGGACGGCTGGTGGCCGGACTGTGCGGCGACGCTGCTCCCTCCCCGGACCAGGTTTCCGACATCTTCCGTCTCTCGGCGGGCAACCCGCTGTTCGCCAGTGAGCTGGCTGGGTTGATCAACAGCGGGATTCCCTCCCCGGCGGCGACCACACCCCGGCCCATCGACTTCCCCGAATCGATCCGCGCGGCGGTCGATGCCCGGCTGGACCGACTCGACAACGCGGCCCGCGGGGTCGTCGACGTGCTCGCCGTGGCCGGCGGGGACATCCCGCTGCGCGAGGCGGCCGACGTCGCCCGGTCAGGGCTGCATCCGCCGCTCGACGACCCCCAGTTCGCCGCCGCCATCGACCGGATCCTCGCCGCCGGACTGGTCGAGGAGCGCGAGGTCGTGTCGGCCGGGCGGAACGTCCCCGGATACGCCTTCCGGCACCCGCTCGTGCGGCTGGCCTGCTACGACCGGCTCACCGCTGCCCGACGCCGGGTGATGCACCGGGCCTACGGCGATGCGGTGCTCCGGCACCGTCCCGACACGGTCGACGCGCTCGCCTTCCACTTTCGTCCAGGCGGACGACCCGCGCGCCGTGCCCTGGCTGCGCCGGGCCGCCGAACGGGCGGCCGCCGTCTACGCCAACGACAGCGCGGACGGCTACTACACCGAACTGGTTACCCGGCTCGACGCGCTGGCCGACGCGGCGGCAGCGGCCGACGCCCGACACGAGCACGGGCTGATCCTGCGGCGGCTGGCCCGTTATCCCGAGGCGGAACGGGCGTTGCGCAGCGCGTGGGACTGGCGGCTGCGCTCGGGGACGGTCGACGCGGCGACACGTTCGCTGGCGGCCCTCGCCGAGGTGCTCTGCTCGGCGGGACGCCCCAGAGAGGCGCGGTCCCTGCTCGACGACGCCACCGTCGTCGACGGGGTGTCGGCGGGTGCCCTGGCGCTGCGGCATCTGGCCTTGTCCGTCACCGACTTCTCGCTCGGCCGGTATGAGCAGGTGCTGGTCGCAGCCGTCGATGCCGAAGCCGCGGCCCGCGCCGCGGACCGGCTCGTTGACCGCGTACCGCTGCTGCTGGGCCGTGCCACCGGCAACCGGGCGCTCGCCCTGGCGATGCTCGACCGACCCGACGAGGCACAGCAGGCGGCGCTGGAGTCGCTCGAGCACGCCGAGCAGGCCGAGGACGTGCGGTTGCTGACCACCGTGCTGTCGATGCTCAGCGACTTCGCGTTGCACGCCTGCCGCTACGTGGAGGCCCGGTCGTTCCGGCTCCGGTCGCTCGACATGGCCGAGCGCGCCGGCGACCCGACCTTCGTCGCCTTCGAACGGGGCAACCTGGCCCGGCTGGACCTGACGACGGGAGACGTCGAGGCCGCCCACGCCGGCGTCGTCGCCGCGGTCGAACTCGTACGGCCGTTCGGCGCGTCGTGGTGCCTGGCGTACTGCCTGGCCACGCTGGCGGACGTGTCGCTGCGCCGGGGTGACTGGGACGCCGCGGAAGCCGCGCTGGGTGAGTGCGCGGAACTGGCCGGACGCAGCGGCGACGCCCAGGTGCTCGACGCCGTCGACCGGATCTCAGGTGAGCTCGCGCGGGCCAGGGCGGCAGCGGGCCGGGCCTGATCGGGCGCCTGATAACGGGGCCGTTAACGGCTGGGTAACGCCGCGAACCTAGCGTGCGGCGCCGGAACCCGATGCGATCACGAGGAGCACCATGCCCGTTCCCACCCCTCCGGCCCGTCGCGGACTCAGCCCGGTCATGGTCGTCGATGCCGGCGGTGAACCCTGGGACCGGGTGGAGTCGTTGCTCGCCCGCCGATTGGAGGAACTGCCTCCGGGCGGCGTGCTGCAACTCCTCTCCACGCGGCCACAGGTGTGCGAGGCCCTGCCGCAGTGGTGCGTGGAGCGCGGACACGCCGTGGATCCCGGCGTACCGGACGGCGACGCGTCGATGTTCCGCATTCACAAGGATGGCCGCTCACCCCTGGAGCTCTCATGAGGACACGTGGCAGGAACAGGCGAAGTCGCCTGATCGGTAGGTTCGCCGGAGGCATGGTGTCAGCCGCGTTGGCGGCGTTGCTGCTGGCCGCGACCGGTACGGCGGTTCAGGCCGCCCCCGCGGCGAAGGCGCAGGAGAAGATCCGACCCGCTCTCCTGGAGAAGTTGAAGACCAAGGGCAAGGCCGACTACTGGGTACGCCTGGGGGCGCGGGCGGATCTGTCGCAGGCCAGCCGGATCAGGGACTGGAACCAGCGCGGTACGGCGGTGGCGAAGGTGCTGCGGGAGACCGCCGAGGCCAGCCAGGCGGCCGTTCGGGCGCGGCTGGACCGGGCCCACGTGAAGTACGAGGCGTTCTGGGCGACGAACGCGATCCACGTGACCGGTGGCTCGTTGCAGATGGCCGAGCAGTTGGCCCTGGAGCCGTCGGTGGCGACGCTGTGGCCGACGGTGACCTACACGGCGCCCGAGCCCGGGGCGGGTCGGACGGTGGCTGAGGTCAACTCGGTCGAGTGGGGCATCGCCAACATCAACGCCGACGACGTGTGGGAGCAGTACACCACGAAGGGCGCCGGCATCACCATCGCGAACATCGACACCGGCGTGCAGTACGACCACCCGGCGCTGGTCCGGCAGTACCGCGGCAACAAGGGTGACGGCACCTTCGACCACAACTACAACTGGTTCGACGCGCAGGGAGCCTGCTCCGGGATGCCGTGTGACCGCAACGGGCACGGCACGCACACGATGGGCACGATGGCCGGCGACGACGGCGCCAGCAACCACATCGGGGTGGCCCCGGAGGTGAAGTGGATCGCTGCGAACGGCTGCTGCCCGAGCGACACCGCCCTGATCGCCTCCGGGCAGTGGATGCTGGAGCCGACCGACCTGAACGGCAAGAACCCGGACGCCAGCAAGCGGCCGAACATCATCAACAACTCGTACGGGAGCAACGTTCCGTCGAACGACCCGTTCATGGAGGACATCTCGGCCGCCTGGACCGCTTCGGGCATCTTCGGGGTCTGGGCGAACGGCAACAACGGCGGTGGCTGCGCGACGAGTGGCTCGCCGGGCAGCCGGACCATCAACTACTCGGTCGGCGCGTACGACAGCACCAACACCATCGCCTCGTTCTCCTCACGTGGGGCCGGGCAGGACGGTGAGATCAAGCCGAACATCTCCGCCCCAGGGGTGAACGTGCGCTCCAGCGTGCCCGGCAGCGGGTACGCCAGCTACAACGGCACCTCGATGGCCACCCCGCACGTCGCGGGCACGATCGCGCTGCTGTGGTCGGCGGCGCCGGCTCTGCTCGGCGACGTCGAGGCGACCAAGGCCCTGCTCGACGGCACCGCCATCGACACCCCGAACAACCAGTGCGGCGGCACGGATGCCGACAACAACGTCTTCGGCGAGGGCCGCCTCGACGCGCTGGCCCTGGTGAACCAGGCACCCGGCCGGGTCAGTGGCCTGATCACCGACGAGGTGACGGGCAAGCCGATCTCCGGCGCCTCGGTCACCACCGGCGACGTGACCGCCCGCTCCGACAGCAAGGGGCGCTACCAGCTGCCGGTGACGGACGGCGAGTACACCCTGATGTTCAGCGCCTTCGGCTACGCGGACGCCACCGCCGTCGTGTCGGTCCGGCCCGGTGAGCCCGTCACCCGCGACATGGTGTTGACCCCGGTGCCCCGGGTCCACGTCAGCGGCCGGGTCACCGACGGCTCCGGCCAGGGCTGGCCGCTGTACGCGAAGATCAACGTGGCCGGCGACCCGGACCCGCACCACACCGATCCGTACACCGGCCGGTACGACCTGCTGCTACCGGCCAACCGGACCCACCAGTTGACCGTCGATCCGGACCTGGCCGGCTACCCGTCGGTCACCCGGTACCTGGCCGTCGACGGTGACGACATCGCACAGGACGTCGCCGTTCCGGTCGACACCGAAGCCTGCACCGCGCCCGGTTACGCGGTCGGCTACGACGGGCTGACCCAGTCGTTCGACACCGTCGACACGCCGGACAGGTGGACCGTGACGGACACGGCCGGCAACGGCGAGGTGTGGCGGTTCGACAACCCGGGCAACCGCGGCAACCGGACCCAGGGCAAGGGCTCCTTCGCCACGGTGAACAGCTTCTTCTACGACCAGACCCACACCCAGGACACCGCCCTGACCGCGCCGGTGGTCGACCTGAGCCGGGTCGAGACCGCGACCCTGCAGTTCAACACCTACCTGATCGGCACCTACGGCCCGTCACACGCCCAGGTCGAATTGTCGGTCGACAACGGGCAGAGTTGGCAGACCGTCTGGGAGCGCAACGGCGCCAGCGTGTCCGGCTCGTTGCAGACCGTCGCGGTGCCGCAGGCCGCCGGGAAGTCCCAGGTCCAGCTCCGGTTCCGGTACGCTGGCGGCGGCCGCAACGTCTGGCAGGTGGACAACGTCAACCTGGGCCAGCGGGCGTGCGCGCCCCAGTCGACGGGTCTGGTCATCGGCCAGGTCACCGATGCCAACTCCGACGCCGGGCTCAACGGCGTCAAGGTCGCCGACACCAGCGGCACGCCAGCGGCGACGACCAGGGCGACGACTGACGACACCGGGCTCGGCGACGGCTTCTACACGCTGGTCGCGCCGGCCGGGGAGTACTCCCTCGCCGCCGGTGCCAGCCGCTACACCACCGTCACCAAGGCGGTCACGGTCGCCGCACACGCGGTCACCCGGGCCGACTTCCCGCTGCCCGCCGGGCGGCTCGTGGTCTCCGGGTCGGTCGACCGGACCGTGGCGATGGGCGGCAGCGCGACCGCCTCGGTCACGGTCACGAACACCGGCGGCGCTCCCGCCAGCGTGACGCTCAACGAGGCGACCGGGCGCTACTCCGTCCTGAGCACCCCGAGCACCACCCCGCGCGGCGCCCAGGCCACCACCTCCAAGCACGCGCTCGCCGGCACCACGCCCACCCCGGGTGCGGTAGTGCCAACGGCGACCGGAACCGACTGGGTGTTCGGTCCGAGCACGCCGAACGGGCTGATGGACAACGTCGTCGCCGCGTACGACGGCAAGGTGTACACCGTCGGTGGGGTGGCGATGAGCCCGACCAGCCAGATCTACCTCACCGACAAGGGGTACGTGCTCGATCCGCGTGGCGGCGGCTGGAAGTCGATCGCCAGCCAGCCCACGATCCGGGAGAAGGCGAACGGCGCCTTCCTCGGCGGCAAGCTCTACGTCACCGGCGGCTGGTCGGCCAAGCTGGACGGCTCCACCGAGCCCGGCCTGGACATCTACGACCCGCGTACCGACACGTGGAGCACGGGAGCCCCCGTCCCCACCAGCTACGCCGCCTCGGGCGTGGCCACGCTCGACGGCAAGCTGTACGTGGTGGGCGGCTGCAACGACACCTGCGGCAGCCGGGACGTCTGGGTCTACACGCCCAGCGCGGACCGGTGGCAGAAGGCCGCCAGCTACCCCGAGCCCACGTCCTGGCTGTCCTGCGGTGCCATCGCCGGCCGGATCTACTGCGCGGGCGGTACGACCGACGAGCAGAGCAGCCGGAAGACGTACGCCTACGACCCGGCGAGCAATGCCTGGACCGGTGCGGCGAACATGCCGTCCGATGTCTGGGGCGCCGCCTACAGTGCGGCCAACGGCCTGCTGATCGTCTCCGGCGGTGCCAGCGGCAACGGCAGCTGGATCAACATGGAGAACTACGCGTACGAGGCGAGCACGAACACCTGGTTCGCGCTGCCGGCGTTCACCGTGCAGCCCACGTACCGGGGCGGCGGAGCGTGCGGCTTCTACACCGTCGGCGGCGGTTACGGTGAGCCGGGCTGGCTCACCCGGATCCTGCCCGGCTTCGACGTCTGCGACGAGGGCGATGCGTCGTGGCTGTCGCTGAATGCCCAGCGGCTCACCGTGCGACCCGGTGAGTCCGTCACGGCGACCGTCACGCTGAACGCCGGTGCCGCGTCGATCACGCAGCCCGGCGACCTGAGCGCCGAGATCACGGTGGACTCCGACACGCCGTACCGGGTCGCCCCGGTCGGCGTCGCCATGCACGTCACGCCGCCCAAGTCCTGGGGCAAGGTGGCCGGCACGGTGACCGGTGTCGACTGCGACGGCAGGTCGATGCCGTTGGGCGGCGCGTCGGTGCGGATCGTCACCTCGGATGCCAGCTACTCGCTCCTCACCGACAAGGAGGGGCGCTACACGCTCTGGCTCGACAAGAAGTACAGCCCCTTGACGGTGATCGCCGCCGACAAGGACTTCGTGTCGGAGAGCCGCGCGGTCAAGGTCAAGGCGGCGGCCATCAACACGGCCGACTTCGCCCTGAAGTCGTCCCTCTGCGTCGGCTGAACCCGCGCACCGCACCACCCCGGGCCCGCGTCGTCATCCGGACGGCGCGGGCCCGGCCCGTGCGCCGGCCGCTCGGCCGGCCACCTATCGGCTCTTGCCGGGGAAGTTACTGGCAAGTAGCGTCTGGGCATGTCCATCGACTCTCGCCAGGTGGCGGCCGGTCTGCTGGAGGCCGTGCCGTTCGCCCGCACGCTCGGTATCGAATTCGTCGAGGTCGCGCCGGAGGCGGACGGCGGGGTACGCGCGGTCGTCCGGCTCCCCGACGCCCCCGAGCACCACAACCACGTCGGCGGCCCGCACGCCGGGGCCATGTTCACCCTCGGGGAGACCGCCTCCGGCGCGGTGGTGCTCGCCGCGTTCGGGCAGGTGCTCGACCGGGCGGTGCCGCTCGCCGTGACGGCGAGCATCGCGTACCAGAAGGTGGCCCTGGGGCCGGTGCTGGCCACCGCGCGGCTGGGCCGCACCCCGGCGGACGTCCTCGCCGAGCTGGACGCGGGACAGCGGCCGGAGTTCCCGGTCAACGTGGAGATCGGCACCGAGGACGGCACCACCACCTCGGTGCTGACCGTGACCTGGACGCTCCGCCCGAACCGCTGACGCCCGAATCGGGTTTGTCCGGCCGGTCCGGTGGATAGATTCGTACCGTGCTGGGCTTACCCGCCAACGTGACCGCCTGTCTCTTCGACCTGGACGGTGTGCTCACGCAGACCGCCAAGGTGCACAACGCCGCCTGGGCGGAGACCTTCGACGCTTTCCTGCGGCAACGCGCCGCGGCCACCGGCGAGCCGTTCCGCCCGTTCGACCCCGGCCCGGACTACAACCGGTACGTGGACGGGAAACCGCGCGCCGACGGGGTGCGCTCCTTCCTCGCCTCGCGCGGGATCAGCCTGCCCGAGGGCACGCCGGACGACCCGCCGGAGCTGGACACGGTCAACGGGGTGGGCAACCGCAAGAACGCCGTCCTGCTCAAGCGGCTGCGCGAGGACGGGGTCGAGGTGTACGAGGGCTCGGTGCGCTACCTGGAGGCGGCGGCCCGGACCGGGCTGCGCCGGGCGGTCGTCTCGGCCAGCGCCAACTGCCAGGCCGTGGTCGAGGCGGCCGGGCTGGACCGGCTGCTGGAGGCGCGGGTGGACGGGCTGATCGCCCGCCAGCGGGGGCTGCGCGGCAAGCCGTACCCGGACACCTTCCTGGCCGGGGCGGAGCTGCTCGGCGTACCGCCGGCGAACGCGGCCGTCATCGAGGACGCGCTGGCCGGCGTGGCCGCGGGCCGGGCCGGCAACTTCGGCTACGTGGTCGGCATCGACCGGGTCGGCCAGGCCGACGAGTTGCGTGCGCACGGCGCCGACGTGGTGGTGTCCGATCTGGCCGAGCTGATGACGGAGCCGGCCCGGTGATCCGGGAGCGCGCGTACCCGGTCGAGCCGTGGCACGTCCGCGAGGTGCGGCTCGACATGGACGTGCTGGCCCAGTCCGAGTCGGTCTTCGCCCTCTCCAACGGGCACGTCGGGCTGCGCGGCAACCTGGACGAGGGCGAGCCGCACGGCCTGCCCGGCACCTACCTCAACTCCTTCTACGAGCTGCGCCCGCTGCCGTACGCGGAGGCCGGCTTCGGCTTTCCCGAGTCCGGGCAGACCATCGTCAACGTCACCAACGGCAAGCTGATCCGCCTGCTGGTCGACGACGAGCCGCTCGACGTCCGGTACGGCGAACTCCTCTCCCACGAGCGGATCCTCGACCTGCGGGCCGGCACCCTGCACCGCGAGCTGCACTGGCGGTCGCCGGCCGGGCGGGAGGTCAAGGTCCGCAGCACCCGGCTGGTGTCGTTCACCCAGCGCTCGGTCGCCGCGATCAACTACGAGGTCGAGGCGGTCGGGGAGCCGATGCGGCTGATCCTCCAGTCCGAGCTGGTGGCCAACGAGACCCTGCCGCCGCAGAGCCGCGACCCGCGGGTGGCCGCCGTGCTGGAGTCGCCGCTGCTGGCCGAGGAGGAGCTGACCACCGACGACGGCGGCCTGCTGATCCACCGGACCAAGGTCAGTGGGCTGCGGGTCGCCGCGCAGATGGCGCACGACGTGAGCGGCCCGGAGCGCACCACGATCGAGTCCGAGGGGTACGAGGACTGGGTCCGCACCACCATCGGCTGTGTGCTCAGGCCGGGCGAGACGCTGCGGGTGGTCAAGTACCTGACGTACGGCTGGTCCAGCAAGCGGTCGCTGCCGGCGCTGCGCGACCAGGTGGGGGCGGCCCTGGCGGCCGCCCGGCTGGACCGCTGGGACGGGCTGCGCCGGGCGCAACGGGAATACCTGGACGAGTTCTGGGACGCCGCCGACGTGCGGGTGGAGGGCGACCCGGAGGTGCAGCAGGCGGTCCGCTTCGGGCTCTTCCACGTGCTCCAGGCCGGTGCCCGGGCGGAACGCCGGCCGATCTCCGCGAAGGGACTCACCGGCCCCGGGTACGACGGGCACGCGTTCTGGGACACCGAGATGTTCGTGCTGCCGGTGCTCACGTACACCCAGCCGAGCGCGGTGCGGGACGCACTCTACTGGCGCCACTCGACGCTGCCGCAGGCCCACGAACGGGCCCGGACGCTGAACCTTCAGGGCGCCGCCTTCCCCTGGCGGACCATCGAGGGGCCGGAGTCGTCGGCGTACTGGCCCGCTGGCACCGCCGCGTTCCACATCGCCGCGGGCATCGCCGACGCGCTGCGCCGCTACATGCTGGCCACCGAAGACGACGCGCTGGAACGGGAGATCGGGCTGGAGTTGCTGGTGGAGACCGCCCGGCTCTGGCGCTCACTGGGGCACCACGACCGGTACGGGCGGTTCCACATCGACGGGGTGACCGGCCCCGACGAGTACACCGCGGTCAAGAACGACAACATCTACACCAACCTGATGGCGCAGCGGAACCTGCTCACCGCCGCCGACTGCGCCATGCGCAACCGGGACCAGGCCTTCGACCTCGGGGTCACCGACGAGGAGGCCGCCGCCTGGCGGGACGCGGCGAACGCCATGCATCTCCCGTACGACGACGAACTCCAGGTGCACGAGCAGGTGGAGGGGTTCACCCGGTTGCAGGAGTGGGACTTCGAGCACACCCCGCCGGAGAAGTACCCGCTGCTGCTGCACTACCCGTACTTCGACCTGTATCGCAAGCAGGTCATCAAGCAGGCGGACCTGGTGCTCGCCATGCACTGGCGGGGCGACGCCTTCACCGGCGAGGAGAAGGTGCGCAACTTCCTCTACTACGAGCGGCGGACCGTCCGGGACTCCTCGTTGAGCGCCTGCACGCAGGCGGTGATGGCGGCCGAGGTGGGCCACCCCGAGCTGGCCCACCGCTACCTGCGCGAGGCCGCGCTGATGGACCTGCACGACCTCAACGAGAACACCCGCGACGGCGTGCACATGGCCTCGCTGGCCGGGGCCTGGATCGCCCTGGTGGCGGGCTTCGGCGGGCTGCGTGACCACGAGGGGACGCTCTCGTTCTCGCCCCGGCTGTCCAGCCGGCTCAGCCGCCTGGAGTTCTCCATGCAGTGGCGGTCGATCCGGCTGCGGGTGGACGTCCGGCCGCACCAGACGACGTACTCGCTGCGCCACGCCGGCCCGGACACCGTGCTGGAACTGCGCCACCACGGCGAGACCCTTCAGGTGACCGGCGAGCAGCCGGTCACCGTGCCGGTGCCGCCGGCCCACCCGTCCGGTCCGCCGCCCGAACAGCCGCCCGGCCGGGCGCCCCTGCTGCACCTGCCGGAGCACCTGACCTGAGACGTCCCGGCCCCCGTACCGGGGGCCGGGACGTCGCTGGGTACGTCAGAATTGGCGGCCGTTGGACGGCCGGCCGGCGGCGTCCCGGGGTGACATCGCCCGCGGGTCGTCGGCGGTACGCGCCTGCGCCGCCTCGTCCGCCCACTCCCGGGTGCGCTGGGCGTCCTGTTCGCGGCGTTTCTGTTCGGCGGCCTGCTGCCGGGACCTGTCCTGCTGCTGTGCCATGACGATCCTCGCGATCCGTCGGGGCGCCGCTGCGCCGGTCCGTGGTCACCCCGCGCCTTCCCGATCGGCCCGGCGGCAAACGGCCGGTCAATCCGCCGGGTGCCAGCCCGCCACGTGCCGGCCGAAGCTCAGCCGCAGGTGGTTCTTCGGCCGGGCGCCGACGATCGAGCCGACCACCTGCCCGTCCCGGAACACCAGCATGGTGGGCAGCGACATCACCTGGTACGCGCGGGTGGTCTCCGGGTTCTCGTCCGAGTTGAGTGTGACGAAGCGCATCGCCTCGCCGAACTCCTCGGCCAGCTCCGCCAGGTGCCGGGAGACCGTCCGGCACGGTGGGCACCACTCGGCCCAGAAGTCGACCACCACCGGCCGGTCGCTGGCCAGCACGGTGGCCGCGAACGTCTCGTCGGTGACCGTGATCAGTCGGCCCTGGGCCGTGTCCTGAGGCATGTTTCCTCCCGCTGGGCGATCGCGTGGGCGAGCTGGTCGTGCAGCTGTCGGCGGACCGCGCCGAGCCGGTCGAGGTAGTCGTCCACGTCGGCGAGCTTGCGCCGCAGCACCGCCACCGAATCCGGACAGACGTCGCCGGAGCTGTTGCCGGCCCGCAGGCAGGCCACGAACGGCCGGATGTCGTCCAGGCCGAAGCCCACCGCCAGCAGCGCCCGGATCTCGTGGACGACACGCAGCTCCGCCTCGTCGTAGATCCGGTAGCCGTTGGCGGAACGGCGTGGCCGCACCAGCCCCTGGGTCTCGTAGTACCGCAGGGTCCGGGTGCTCGTACCGGCGCGTTCCGCCAGCTCACCGATGCGCATCCGACCTCCCTCACCCACCTGTCCGCCACGCTAAACCTTGCCGCCGACGTCAAGGCAACCCCGCGGCCCCGCCCCGCCCCCACCCCCGACCGCACAGGGTGATCATGAAGTTGGCGGCGCCGGAAAACGTTTCTCGGTGGCTAACCTCGTGATCATTGCTGGGCCGGGGGCGGTGGGTGGGTGGGCGCGGGAGGGGCGGAGGTGAGGGCGGGGCGGGTGGGGGTATGCGGGTGGGGGAGGTGGAGCGATGGAGACCCGCGAGGTGACGATTCCGGTGGTCGAGGGCGGGCTGCCGGCCGACGTGATCATGCCGTCCGGCGCGCTCGGCGTGGTGCTCTTCGCGCACGGCAGCGGGAGTTCGCGGCACAGCCCGCGCAACACGGCCGTGGCGCACACCCTCAACGACCGGTCGCTCGCCACCGTACTGGTCGACCTGCTCACGCCGGACGAGGACGTGCTGGATGCCCGGACCGCCGAGCTGCGCTTCGACATCGGGCTGCTCGCCGAGCGGCTGGCTGCCATCGTCGACTGGCTCGGCGCCGACCCGGCGCTGGGGCGGCTGCCGATCGGACTCTTCGGCGCCAGCACCGGGGCCGCCGCCGCCCTGGTCGCCGCAGCCGCACGGCCGGAGAATGTCGCCGCGGTGGTCTCCCGCGGCGGTCGGCCCGATCTGGCCGGCAGCTCCCTGGCGGCGGTGCGCGCCCCAACCCTGCTGCTGGTGGGCGGCCTGGACGAGCAGGTCATCGTGCTGAACGAGCAGGCACAGGCGGAGCTGGGGAAGGTGGCCGAGCTGCGGATCATCCCCGGCGCCACCCACCTGTTCGAGGAGCCCGGCACCCTGGAACAGGTGGCCGACCAGGCCGGGACCTGGTTCACCACCCACCTCCGCACCCCACACCCCGCCTGACCCGCGGCGCCGGCGGCCGGTTTGTGCCCCGGCCCGTCGGGAAGGCAATGGCATCAGGAGGGGAGATCTGACATGCGTGACTTCATGGACAAGGCCAAGGAGCAGGCCAAGCAGCGCGAACAGCAGATTAACCAGGGCGTCCAGAAGGCCGGCCAGCAGATGAACCAGCGCACCGGCGGCCGGTACGAGAAACAGATCGAGAAGGGCGTCCAGAAGACGCAACAGGGCGTCGACAAGAGTGTCGAGAAGGGCGCCGGCCAGCGCGAGGGCTGACCGTTACGCGTCCCCGCGCCCGGGCCGTCCGCGGACGGCCCGGGCGCGACCGGTTCGACGCCCCCGACCGACTCGACCTGGACCCCAGTTACGTCGAGCTGCGCGAGCGGCCGAGTCCTGCCCGATGGAAGTCAGCCAGGTGTCCGATGTGGAGAGCTTCCGGCGGACGCCAGGAGGGCTGATCACCAGCCCGGGTGCTTCACGCGGTCGCCGGCTGGTCAGCGCTCCCGCAGCAGGGCGGGCAGCTCACTGAGGGCGGCGAGCGCATGCCCGTCCCAGGCCGGGTCGGTGTCGTTGTGCTCGGTCGTCCGGAGCACCGTCATGCCGACCGCCGCCGCGCCGGCCAGCTCGCCGTCCGCCCCGTCGCCGACGAAGACGCAGTCGGTCGGGTCGGCGCCCAGCCGCTCGGCCGCCGTCCGATAGATCGCCGGGTCGGGCTTGGCCACGCCCACCTCGCAGGAGAAGACCGCCACGTCGACGCGGCGGGCCAGCGGGCTCGACGGCCACGCCTCGGCGGCCTCGGCGGTGGCGTTGCTGATCAGGCCGACCGGGTGACCGTCGGCGCGCAGCGCGTCGAGCACGGCGAGGGTCTCCGGCGCGACCCTCCCCAGCACCCAGGCGGCCAGCTCTCGGCGATGCGCGGCCGCGCGGGCCACCTGGTCCTCGGTCGGCGTCCCGCCGAGCCGCCCGGCGAGGATCCGGACGGTCTCCGCGACGTCCCATCGGGTCATCCGGTCCCGCCAGGTGGCGTGGTACGCGGCCACCAGCGCGTCCGGCGCCACTCCCACCATGCGGGCCATCTCGCCGACCACCCGGTCCCGTTCGGAGTCCGCCCCTTGGACGAGGGTGTGGAAGAGGTCGAAGATCACCGGTCGCGGCACGGCCACATGCTAACCGCGCGCGGCCGGGCCCCGGGGCGTGAGTACGGCGGAGGGCCGGCCTCCCATCGGGAGACCGGCCCTCGGTGCTGCTCGGTCAGGAGCTGTAACCGCGGCTGGCGATCCAGTTGGCCAGGTCGGCGACGTTCATCCAGTACTCCGGCTCGCCCGGGCTGGCCGGGTCGGCGATCAGCACGGTGTTGCCGTCGTCCTTGTACTCCACCACCGTCAGGTAGTGGCCCGGGTAGCT
Organism: Micromonospora sp. RTBAU3-60; assembly: GCF_054963695.1. Taxonomy (NCBI): domain Bacteria; kingdom Bacillati; phylum Actinomycetota; class Actinomycetes; order Micromonosporales; family Micromonosporaceae; genus Micromonospora; species Micromonospora sp. RTBAU3-60. The sequence goes on from NZ_JBUEGB010000004.1 coordinate 93,818, forward strand.
GTGCGCCACCCCGTCCACGTCCACGGCGGTGCCGATGATGTTGGCGACCACCGGGCGGCCCTGGTCCACCGCGGCCTTGACGTCGGCTCGCAGGTGCTCGACCTGGTCCTTGGTGGCCTTGTTGTCCCGGATCTCGGTGGTCTTGTACTTGCCGCCGGTGTACTCGTTGAGCACCCGGGTGATGTCGATCGCCGAGTCGGTGCCGTTGACGGTCGTACCCAGCTTCTGGGCCAGCTCGTCCTGGCTGACCGACTTGCCCTCGGCGGACAGCGCGATCCGCGTCGACGCCGGGCCGCAGTAGTAGAAGTTGGGCTGCGCCTGGTACTCGTACCCGGCGCGGCGCTCGCCCTTGCCCTTGCCCTTGTCCGCGCTGGCCGCGTTGACGGGCTTGGCCTGCGCCGGGGCGGCGTGCGCGGCCACGGCGGGACCGGCGACGATCCCGCCGGACATGACGAGACCGGCGACGGACAACATGCTGTTACGGAAAATCGAGTTCATGTCGAAGCTCCATTCGGGGGTTGACGTCTCCGGGGAGACGCAGCACCAGGAGTGGCGCTCGGCTGTTCTCGGGGAAACCGGCGTGCCGGGGCCCCACGGCCCACGGCGTCGCCGGGGGCACACACGACCGGAGGCCCGGGTCTTCGCCTGCCGGGCCGTCCTGCTCGGTCGTACGGGAGGTGTAACGGGCAGCAGGGGCAGGCGATTCCGCGGTGCTGGTGGCCCTGCTCACCACCGAACCGGACACACCGCGCAGCCGGACCCCGATCCGGGCCGAAACGCGTTGCGGCGCGACGGTGTGGCGGCGGGACGCTACGAACCTGATGACGTGAACGGATCGCCGAGCGGCGGCCTCCCATCGGGGAGACCGGCCCTTCGTGCTGCTCGGTGGTTGGGACAAATCGCCCGGAGATGCCGTCCGGGCGCGCCGGCCGCTTGCGAATCGTCTACGTCATCAAGTTCGTAGCCGCCGGGAAGTGGGTCGACAACCCGCTCAGGCTGGAAGAACCTCGCCATCCGCTCGTCGCCCGGGTGCCGGAAAGACGATCATGGCACCGGGCGGCGTAGGCGGTCCGGGCCCGGCGGGGACGGCGGCCGGTCGGGCAGCCCGCGCTGCGCCGCGCGGTGCCGGGCGGCCAGCCGGCCCAGGTAGAACAGGGCGCCCGCCAGCACGCCCATGTCGTCCAGGTAGATCGGGTCGGGGAGCAGGTCCACCGGCAGGATCGCGTAGATCAGCGCGCCGTAGAAGGCGACCTTGCCGCCCGCCCCGAGCGCGCCGAGCAGCCGGCGGGTGCGGACCACCCGGACGGCGAGCAGCACCGCGCCGACCAGCGTGGCCAGCGCCACGAGGCCGGCGAGGACGACCAGCACCCAGCTCTCACGGGACACGGCATCACGCTAGCCGAGCCGGACCAGCTCCGCCCGGTGCGCGGAGCCCGCGGCCCGGCGTCAGTACGCGGGGACGGTCGCCCGGCCCTTGGCCGCCGACCCGGACCCACGGGCCGGCTCCGCACCCCGGACCGCGTTCGGCAGCTCCCGGGTGATCTCCAGCGCGGTGAGGTCCACGGTGGAGATGAGCGACTGCGGTTCCGGGGCGGGGTTAGCCGCCGCGTACGCCTCGTCGCGCAGGCTCCGCGCGGCGGCCGCAGCCAGCTCGGCGGCGCGCCAGGCGGCCTGCTCCCGCTCCCCGGCGGCCTGGTGCCGGGCGCGGAGGTTGTCCCGGATCAGCCGGCGCAGCAGCAGCTCCTGCTCCACCGGATGCCGGCGCGGGTCCCAGCCACGGTGCCCGAGGATGTCGCTGAGCTGCTCCACCGTGATTTCCTTGCGCCACTGCGCGTCCAGCGCCGCCCGGTGCAGCCAGCGCTCCCGGTCCGCGTACTCGGCTGGCGTCCGTTCCGTACGCGGCACGGGCAGGGCGGCAGCGGCGGCCAGCCGGCGGACGTCCAGCTCCGCGGCCTCGTACGCCCGCCACGCCTCCTCGACCTCCTCCTGGGCGGTCAGCCATTCCATGCGCCGCCGCTCCGCGGTGGCCGCCGCCCGGTCCGCCGCCACCTTCACCTCCTGCGCGTACCGGGCCCGCTCGCGGGCCTCCTCGGCCAGCTCCAGGCTGCTCGGCATGGCCGCCGCGCTCATCCGGTCACCCAGCACGGACCGGAACCGGTCAGGGCGGACGATCAGGGCGGCGACCACGATCGCCGCCACGGCGAGCAGGGCCAGCCAGATCCCGGCGGCCTGGGGAACGTCGGGCAGGACGGTGGAGAAGACGGTCTGCATCACCAGCACCTCGTGGTGGAACTCGGAACTCACGGTCTGGGCCCGGTGGCCGGGCGGAGGAACGCCGCTCGCACGGGAAGGGCATGCTGCGGCCGTATCCGTTGGGGCGGTGGGGTTTCAGGCCGCGCGGGCGGCCGGTGGGATCAGGCGCGAGGTGGGCCGCGCCGGGCAATCGGCTCGCGGTCCGGGTCCGCGGCGGCCACGGCGACATCCGTACGCGGCAGCGCGGCCGCGCCGCGGACGAGCCCCGCCGCCAGGCCGGGGGCCGGCGGGGTCACCGCCGCGATCAGGTGACCGGCCGGGGAGTACGCCGCGGCAGCCGGCCTGCGGTCGGCGGTCCACGCGCCGGTCACGACCGGCGCGGCGTCGACGAGGGCATCCGGGGCGGGCCCGTCAACCGGCGCTACGAGGGCGCTGAGGCTGGCCGCTGGACGGTGCGTCGCGTCCGGACGGACGGGATCGCTGGCGGCGGCAGCGGCGGCCGGACCGGTGAGGCCGACGACGAGCGCCAGGGTGGTCACCGCCACCTGGGTCAGCTCCCGCAGACTGCGCAGCGTCGCCGCCCAGAGGGACGGGGCGAACGCTACGAACGGCACCAGTTCAACCTATCTGTCAGATTCGGCTTGTGCAGCTCAACGGCCGTTCGGAAGACGTGACCCGGCCCACGATGCGGTGTGGACAGAGCCGGCCGACCGCCCGCCCGGTGCCCCGAACCACCGGGCGGGCCGTGCTCACTCGGCGCGCAATCCGTCGGGACGGGTCAGGCGCCAGAGCACCGGCAGGCTCGCCGCGGTCACCAGCAGCACCACCCCGGCGCCGAGCGCGACCCCGAGCCCGACCACCGGCCAGCTCACCACCACCGGTGCACCCACCATCCGGAGCAGGGTGGCGCCCAACCCCACCCCGATGCCGGCGGCGAGGAACAGCCCGGCCAGCACCGGCACTCCGGTCTGCCCAAGCACGGACCAGCCGAGCGTGCCCCGGGGCGTCCCGACGGCGACCAGCGTGGCGAGCAGCCGGCGGCGTTCCCGGAGCTGCTCTAGGACGCCGACCAGCATGCTCACCCCGATCAGCAGCAGGGTGACCACCGCGCCGGCGAGCAGCCCGCGCCGGACGTTGGCGAACTGACGGCTCTCCTGCGTCGCCGCCAACGGCAGGACCGTGGCGAGCGGGTCGAGTTCGGCCATGCTGGTACGCACCCGCTCCAGCGCGTCGGCGTCCTGCGGATCGAGGCTGAGCAACGCGGTGGCCGCGACCTGGTGCCGCGGCAGGGACGGCAGCGCTCCGGGCGTGACCAACAGTCCGTTGGGTCGGCCCCCCATCGGATCGGTCCGCCCCGGCACCGTCCGGGCGTCCGTCGGCACCCGCCAGGTCACGCTGCCGTCGCCGAGCCGCACCGCCGCTCCCGGGGCGAAGCCGGGCACGGGGTCCGCCGTCCAAGCCAGGAAGACGTCCCCGTCGGCGCAGGAGCCGACGTCGGCGTACTCGGCCAGCGCCGCGCAGTCGCCGATCCGCACTTCAACGATGCGGGGTTCGGCCCCATCGGGCCCGGACGTGGCGGTGCCGGGTGCCGGCGTGGGCCGGGCCGCGGCGAGGGTCAGGGTGCCGATGCTCCGGGTCACGGCCGGGGCGGCGGCGATTCGTTCCAGGGCCTGCCGCGGGTCCGGTGGCTCGTTGAGCAGGACGAGGACCTGGGCCCGGCTCGGGTCCTGGCCGGTGGGCCGGCGGAACTCGTCCTGCACCCCGGCCACGAGCATCTGCAGCCCGATGGTGCCGGCCACGGCGACCGCCACGCCGCTGACCAGTCGGGCCGAAGTGGCGCTGTCCAACTGGAGCCGCCGTACCGCGAGCTGCCAGGGTGGCGGTCCGCCGCGCAGCCGGCGTACCAGCAGGTCGACCAGCCAGGGCAGGAGGGTGACCGTGCCGATGAGCAGCAGCAGCGCGCCGGCCGCGACCTGGGCGTCCGTCGCCGTGGTGCGGGCGGCCCGGACGTCGGTGAGCGGCTGGAGCAGCGCGAGCCCGGCGACGGGCAGCAGCAGCCGCCACCACAGCCGGCGGCGGACCGGGGTGGCGCGCCGGCTGACCCGCAGCGGCGTGACCACGACCCCGCGCAACGCCAGCAGCGCCACCCCGGCGGCGAGCACTGGTACGGCCACCGTCACCAGCGCCACCAGCCACGGCACCGGACGCAGGTCGGCCGGGTAGACGCTGAGGTCGTACAGCTCGACCAGCGGCGCCAGTTGCCGGCCGGCGAGGAAGAGCCCCGCGCCGACGGCGAGCCCGAACAGGGCGGCCGTCCCCGCCTCGCCGGCGGCGATCCGGCGGACCATGCCGGCGTCCGCCCCCAGCAGCCGCACCGCCGCGAGGCGGCGGTCGCGCTGCTCGCCGCCGAAGCGGACGGCCGCCGCGAGGAACACCACGATCGGCAGCAGCAGCACGACGAAGACCACCACGACGAGCAGCCAGAGCAACGGTGAGAACTCCTCGCTCGGACCGCCCCCGCCGAACCGGTCCAGCCGCATCCCGCGGTCGGGCGGCAGGGCGTCGCTGCCCACGTAGAAGGCCAGCTCGTGCGGGCCGGTCAGGCCCTCGGGGCCGATCGTGCCGGTCACCCGGGCGCCGCCCAGGCGGGGCGCGAGCAGCGGCCCTTCGGGCGAGTCGAGCAGCGCCCGCAGCGCCGGCGAGACCGCCACCTCGCCGTTCCGGGGGATGGCGGTCAGCCCCGGCGGCACCGGCGCGTCCGGGCCCTCCGGGTGCAGCATCCGTCCCCGCACGAAGCGGTCCCGGAAGACGGTGTCGACCGGGACGACCAGCACGGTGTTGGCCGCCGCCGCCAGCTCCGGCCGGGCGTTCTGATCGTTGCGGGCCTGGCTCCGCTCGGCGCGGGCGTCGATCGCACCGGGGACCGCCGCCGCGAGCAGCAGCATGGCGACGCCGATGCCGACGCCGAGTGCGGTCAGCACGGTCCGCGTCCAGCCCTGCCGGCCGCCGCTGACCGCCATCCGGGCCCCCATCGCCAGGTCGCCGAGCCCGGCCCGGAACCGGCCGCCGGGCCGTCGGGTGTCCGGCGCGGTCACGCCACCTGCTCCAGGCTCCGGGCCCGGCCGTCGCGGACCACCACCTCCCGATCGGAGTACGCCGCCACCCGCGGCTCGTGCGTCACCAGCAGGACGGCCGCCCCGGCCTCCCGGGCCGCCCCGGCGAGCAGGCGCATCACCCGCTCGCCGTTGAGCGAGTCCAGCGCGCCGGTGGGCTCGTCGGCGAAGACCACCCGGGGCTCGGTCACCAGCGCGCGGGCCACCGCCACGCGCTGTCCCTGGCCGCCGGAGATCTCGCCCGGGCGCTTGCCGGCGACGTCGGCCACCTCCAGCCGGTCCAGCCACTCGGCGGCCCGCCGTTCCGCCTCCCGGCGGGGGACGCGTTCCAGCCGCAGTGGGAGGGCGACGTTCTCCAGGCAGGTCAGCTCCGGTACGAGCTGCCCGAACTGGAAGACGAAGCCGAACTCCCGGCGGCGCAGCGCGCTCCGGCCCGCGTCGGAGAGGCCGGCCAGCTCGGTGCCCCGGTAGCGGACCTGGCCGCGGTCCGGCTGGACGATGCCGGCCAGGCAGTGCAGCAGGGTGGACTTGCCGGAGCCGGAGGGGCCCATCACCGCCACCACCTCACCGGCACGTACGGCCAGCGAGGCGCCGGCGAGGGCCGGGGTCGGGCCGAACGACTTGTGCAGGTCCTCGGCGACCAGCAGCGCGTCGCCGGTCATCCGCGCACCTCCTTCGCCAGCTCGTCCAGTCGGGCCGCGGTCAGTTCCAGCCAGCGCAGGTCCGCCTCCAGGTGGAAGAGCGCGTGGTCGCAGATGAGCTGCTCGGCGAGGTCGCCATGGGCCTTGCGCCGGGTCAGCTCGCGCATCAGCCGCAGGTGCTCGGCGCGCTGGGTGTCCAGCAGGTCGTCGGCGGGACGGCTGGTGAGCAGCGCCAGCACCACCTTGGTGTAGAGGACGCTCTGCAGGTACGGCTCCGGCTTCTCGGGCTGCGACAACCACCGCTGGACGTCGGTCACGCCCGCCTGGGTGATCGCGTACCGCTTGCGCTCCGGGCCCTCGCCCGGCTCGACCGAGTCCACCTCGACCAGGCCGCTGCGGAGCAGCCGGGAGAGGGTGGAGTAGACCTGGCCGAAGTGGAGGGGCCGGGCGTGCCCGAACCGCTCGTCGTACGCCCGCTTGAGGTCGTATCCGTGCCGGGGGCTGGACTCCAGCAGCCCGAGGAAGGTGTGCCCGATCGACATGGGCGAGACTATACACACTAGGTATACCTCGTAGGTATACCCGGGTGCGCGAACGCGAACGGCGCGGCGCCCCTCAACGGAGGGACGCCGCGCCGTCGGTCAGCGTGCGATCAGTTGGTGCCGAGCACCGGCGGCGGGGCCGCCTTGCCGTCACCCCAGACCATCTCGTCCTCGGTCAGCCAGGTCAGCCGCTCCTCCGACTCGTCCTCGTCGGAGTTGCCGCGCCCGCCCAGGACGCCGTTGCGCCCGGCCATCGCGGGCCGTGCGTTGGTGCCCCGGCCGCCGTTGGCGCGACCCTCCGCGTTGACCGTGAGGCCCCGCCCCGAGGCGAGCCGCCCGGTGCCGGCCGCGGACCGGTTCTCGGCCCCGGGCATGCCGCCGACCCTGCCCGTGCCGGGACCTGAGCTGGCCAGCGCGCCAGTGCCTCCGTTCGGCAGTCCGTAGAGCAGGCCCTGACCCCCGCCGCTCGGAACGGTGGTGGTGGGGGCGCTGGCGGTGCTGGTGGGGAGGCCGGGGGCCGTCGGGTTGGTGACCATCTGGCCAGCGCCGGCGAGTGAGGTGCCGGTGGGGTCGACGACGCCGACCGAGCCGATGGTGCCGGGCCTGCCCGCGCCCGGGTGTCCGGTCGGCCCGTCGCCCACCGTGCCGCTGCTCGGGCCCGTGTGGTGGACGCCGGAGGTGGTCGCGGTGGCACCCGCCGTGGGCCCGAAGGTGCCCGAGGTCGGGCCGGCGGAGGGGGTGCCCACCGACGGCCCGTTCTTCAGCGTCGGGTTGGTCGGGTCGCCGTCACCCGGCAGGCTCGGGTCGGGCGGCTCCGGCACGACGATCCGGCCGTACGCGGAGAAGTCGTAGCCCTCGGCGAGGTTGGCGACCACCTGCACCATCCGCTGGTGGGCCTTCTCCTGCTCCTCCTTGTCCTGCTCGTGACCGACGATGCCGCCGATCACCGCACCCGGGAGCCCGCCGACCAGGAACCCCTTGCCGGCGCCGGAGAGCAGCTTGTCGTTGTCGTCCGTCTCCTCCGGGCTCTCCGCCTTCGTCTGGGCGGTCCGCAGCTCGCTGGCCATCATGTCGAGCGCCTGCCGGATGTCGGCCATGCCCTGGGCCAGGTTGCCGGAGTAGCCGACGACCAGGTTCAGCCGGCGGTGGAACTCCCGGGCGGCATCGCCCGTCCAGGTCTTGGCCAGCGCGTCCAGGTCATCGGTCAGGTCGCGGCCGAGGCCCTCCAGGGTGTCCTTCAGCGAGCTCCACTGGGCGCTGAGCCCGTCGACCTGCTTCGGGTCGCCCGAGGTGACGCCCTGGTAGAGCTCCTTGTGGCTGACGTGCTGGTAGCGCTGGACGTACTCAGACACGCGGATCCTCCCCCTTCGTCGGCTTCATCGCCGCGTCCAGGCCGGAGAGGGCGGCGACGATGTCGGCCGCGGCGGCGGCGTTGCGTGCCTCGGCGGTCTTGTAGTTGGTCATGATCGCCTTGGTCGCCTTCTGGGCGGCCTCGATCGCTCCGCGCAGCCGCTCGACGTGGTTGGCGAAGCTGGTCTGCGTCTCGGAGTAGCGACGGGCGTTGTCGTTCGCGTCGGTGAAGGTGCCCAGCGCGGGCGGCCGGCACTGCATCTCCGTGTTGAGCTTCTTCAGCACCGACTCGGCCTCGCTGAGTCGCCGCCCCAGTCGCTGGTGAAAGTCCTCCAGTGAAAGCACGTCCACTGTCGTGCGCCCGGTCATGGCTGCATCCCCGTAGTCCTCGTCGATAACCGTTGGCCACGCTCAGGTTAGTCGACCCGGCCCAGCCGGGGCGACCCGTGGCCGCCACTGTTCCACATCGGACGGCGCCCGCCGTCAGCCGCCCTGGGCCGGGCCCGCCCCCGACTGCTGGTCGCCGCCCGCCTTGTTCGTCGCGGAGCCGCTCGGGGCGGCGCCGGGATCGAAGTGGGCCAGCGCGTCGCTCCGCGCCAACGTCGGCCCGGTCGGCACCAGCGCCAGCAGGGACGCGGGCACCGCCAGCGGCGTCACGTCGCCGTATCCGAGCGCGGCCTTCGCGTTGGGCCCGAGCGGGTAGCGGACGCCCTGCGCGGTGATCAGGTAGACCGTGGCACCGGTCGCCGCCTTCCCGCTCTCCCCGGCCGTGGGCTGCACCAGCACGCCCTTGCCGCCCGGCAGCAGCACGCTCTCGGCGGTCCGCACGGCGTCCCGGGAGGTCTGCCGGGCGGGCACCCCGGCCGCCGCGCTCAGCTCGGCCGGCGGCTGGTCGAAGGCCTCCAGCGTGGTGACCGGTGGCAGGCCGGGCGCCCCGGCCCGGTAGCTGGCGCACAGCACCGTCCGGCCGGCGCGGACCTCGTGCAGGGTGGGCAGCTTGTCCGGCAGCCCCTCGGGCTCCAGCCGCTGGTCGGTGAGGAGCTGGCCGGCCTGGTCCGGTGTGATGTCGGTGATCTGTCCGCCGCCGCCGAGCAGCAGCAGCGCGGTCACCTCCTTGATCGCCACCAGCCCCTGCTTCGTCAGCACGTAGTGGTTCCCCGCGGCCCGGTAGACCTGGCCGACCTTGGCCGGCCGGTCACCCACCCTCAGGCCGCTGGAGCTGCCGTCGCCGTCGATCGTCGGCTTGCGCAGCGCCGGCCCGACCGGCACCGCGTTGAGCAGCTGCTGGCCCACGGTGAGGGTGGCCGCTCCGGCCATCTTCAACGCGACCAGCGCCTGCTCGTCGCCGACCACCCGCAGCCGGGAGCCGCCGGTGAGCAGGTACCGCGCGTCGTTCACCCGGACCAGGACCGCCCGGTCGGTGAGCGGGGTGCCACCCGGCAGGGGCCGGTCGATCACCAGGCGGGTGGTGGAGCGCTGCGGGTCGGCCGGGTCGGGCACGTCGCAGACCGACCAGGGGAGGCCGACCAGCGACTTGCGGTCCGGCACGTCGTCCGGCGCGCCCACGATGCCGACCGCGCGGCCCCGCGGGCGCTCCTTGATCGACGCCTGGGACATGGTGCGGACCGTCGGGTCGGCCTCGTCGAGGATGAGCCGGGCGGAGGCGTAGTTGAGCGTCGGGTGCAGCACCCCGTCGGTGAAGACGTACGTGGCGCCGGTCTCCCGCTCGATCACCAGCGTGTTCGACTCCAGCGGCGCGGCGTTGCCGGTGAGCTGCCCGTACGCGCCCGCGCCGCCGAGCACGACGGCGGCGGCGATGACGCTGCCGAACACCGCCATGCCGAGCCGGCGCATCGGCAGGTCGTTGGTCTCCGGGTCGCCGGAGAGCAGCGCCGAGACGATGCGGCGGGTGACGAAGCGGTACGCCTGCACCTGATCGCGGCGGGTCCGCATGACTAACCTCCGGCAGGGGTGGGTCCGCGGCGATCGGGTCCAGAACTCCGCCGCGGGCTTCCCTACGATAAGGGGCCGTCGGCGGTTCACCGGGACCCCCGCCCGTCCTCCGGCGACGCACCGCCGGGGCGGAAGCCCAGGATGTCCAGAAGGGACGCTTACCGATGACGCAGGTCCAGGCGCCACCCGGTCGTACGGCCACCGCCCCCGCCACCCCGGCGGACCGCCCGGTAACCCCGGCCGACCAGCGCCGGCGTGGCCGGCTCGGCCCGGTCGTCGTCGGCCAGCTCGTGGTGCTGGAGTGCGCCGCGCTGGCCGTCTGGTTCGCCACCGGCGGGCCGGCCTGGCTCCTCGCCCTGGTCGCCGTGCTGGCCGTGCTGTCCGTCGTCGCCGCGTTCGCCCGCCGGGGCGGCCGCTGGTGGTACGAGGACCTGACGCTCCGCCGCCGGCTGCGCCGCCGCCGGGGCCGCGCCCGGGGCGCGGTGCCGTCCGGCGACCCGCGGCTGGCCGCGCTCGCCCCGGAGCTGACGGTCGTCGAGCTGACCGACCGCGGCACCCGGCTCGGCATCGGCCAGGACGACCGGGGCTGGTTCGCCGCGGTCGCGCTGACCGGCCGGCCCGGCGCGCCCGCCGGGTCCGTCGAGGCGGCGACCGTGGACCGCGCCCTCGCGGTGCTCGCCGACTTCACCGGGCCGGTCACCCAGACCCAGGTCGTCTCGCACACCCTGGTCTGGTATCCCGCGCCGGGAGCTCCGCCGGCGGCGCACCGCACGGTCTGGGTGGCGCTGCGCCTCTCCGTCTCCGACGCCCGCGCCGAGACGGTGAGCCGGGGCGGCGGTATGCGCGGTGTGCACCGTACCGTCGCGGCCGGGATCGGCCGGCTCGGCAAGGCGCTGAACGCCGCTGGCCTCGGCCACCGGGTGCTCGGCCGGGACGAGCTGCACACGGCGGTGGTCTCCGGCGCCGGGCTCGACCTGGCCCCGGAAGCGCCGGTGGAGAGCTGGACGAGCCTGCGCGGCGGCGGCTGGACCCAGCGCTGCCTGGCCCTGCGGGTCCGCCCCAACGGATCGCTGGGCCCGCTGGTGGACGCGGTCACCGCCACCTCCGCGCCGTCGCACACGGTCGCGGCGGTGGTGCTGCCGAGCGGCCGCCGGGTGCCCCCGCTGCTGCGGGTGGCAGCGATGGACGGCCACGCCGAGGCGCTGGTGAAGGTGGTCCGGGACGTCGCCAAGCGCAGCGGCGTGCCGGCCCGCCCGCTGGACGGGCAGCACGGTCCCGGCGTCTACGCCACCGCCCCGGTCGCCACCGTGATGGGCACGGTCACGGTCGAAGGTTGACGATCCAGCCGTAGAGGCCGCAGACCCAGGCGGCCAGCGGCACCACGGCGACGATCAGCAGGATCTCGACGATGTCGAGGAGACGTCCCCAGACCGGCGAGATCCGCTTGCCCGCCACGCTGAGGCCGTAGATCAGGCTGATCACCACGGTCAGCAGCAGCCCGCCCAGGATCAGCCCCAGCCGGACCGACAGCGACCCGGCGCCGAAGGTGGCTGCCGCGGCCAACCCCAGACCCACGGTGCCCGTGAGCAGCACCGGGGTGCGCTGCGCCCGGCCGATGAACGGGCGGGCCCGCAGCAGCGACAGCAGGGCCAGGACCAGGCAGAGCAGCACCGCCGGCAGCCGGCCGTTGCCGGCGAGCACCACCTGACCGCCGAGCACCAGCACCGAGACCGTCCAGAGCAGGCCGGTGAGGAACGCGTCGGCGCGTTCGCTGTTGCGCAACACCTGCGGGCCCTCGACGGACTCGGTGTCGGTCTTCAGGTCGTCCGGGCCGGTCGGGATCGACGGCACCGGCAGCCGGGCCAGCCGGTAGGCGATCATCGGCAGCGCCGGCAGGGCGGCGAACGCGACGGTCGCCACCACCGCCGCGGCGGCCGCCGGGCCGATGCCGAAGGCCAGGCAGAGCGCCGCGCCGAAGCCGACGGCCACACCCACCGCGACCGCGCCGAGGAACAGCGGCAGCCGGTCGCCGACGGCCAGCGCGGCCACCGCGGCGAACAGGACCACGGCGGTCGCGGCCAGCAGCACATGCGGGCTGGCCAGGTCGGCCAGCTTACGGTCGCCGGCGAGCACCAGCAGGCCGCCGATCGCCGCGTAGCCGAGGCCGCCCATGGCCAGCACGGCGCCGGTGCGGCTGTCGCCGGCCGCCCGGGACAGCACCGCGGAGCTCACCAGCAGGGCGATCGCCACCACCAGCGCGGCCAGCGCGCCGGGCAGCTGCGGCGGGCCGGCGAACAGCGCCGCCGCCGCGCCGGCCGTCAGCGCGGCCCCGGCGAAGAGCACCGCGAACGAGCGGGTGGTGCCGACCTGCCAGGTGCCGGGACGCTGGTTGGTGGCCGTGGCGACGGCGTCCACCACGTCGTCGAAGACGATCTCGGGCGCGGCGGCGGTCCGGGGGTTGAAGTAGAGCACCTCGCCGTCCCGCACGCCGAGCTGCGCGGCGGTACGGCCGCCGTCCAGCGGCTGCCCGCCGAGCCGGGACAGGCTCCACCCACCGTGCCGCACGCCCTCGTCGGCGAGGTCCTCACCGGCGTACCGCAGCAGCGTGGGCAGCAGGTCAGCCAACGGGACGTCCGACGGCAACGCCAGGTCCATCCTGGTGCGCGGCGCCACGATGGTGATCCGGCTCAGCCCGCCGGTTGCGGTCTTCGTCGCCACTCTGGCCTCCTCGTGCTCGCCTACGATCCACCTCGGCCGGCGGGCGTCCCCCGACACGGGTCCACGGCGCCTCCGGGAGATTACCTACGATGGCGGTCGCACAGGTTGCCCACCCGACGACTCGGGTCGTGGCAGACCACGATCAGGGCCGCTTCTGGGGAGGAGACGCCGTGAGCACGGTGGTGTTCCGCCGACTTCCGCGTCAACCGGGGCCCGCGCTGCCGCGCGGGGAGGTGCTGCTGGAGTCTCCGCCCGAGCTGCCCGAGCAGCAGTCGAAGGGCATGGGGCAGGTGCTGATGATCCTGCCGATGCTCTGCGGCGTCGGCGCGATGGCCTTCCTCTACGCCGGTCGCGGCGGCGGCATGATGACGTACGTGGCCGGTGGCCTCTTCGGCGTCTCCATGCTGGGCATGGCGATCGGCACGCTGGGTAACGGCGGCAACGACAAGGCGGAGCTGAACGCCCAGCGGCGCGACTACATGCGCTACCTGGCCCAGATGCGCAAGCGCACCCGGCGGGCCGCCGAGCAGCAGCGCACCGCGATGACCTGGCGGCACCCGGAGCCGGACGCGCTCTGGTCGATCGCCGCCTCCCGCCGGCTCTGGGAGCGGCGGATCACCGAGGACGACTTCGGTGAGGCCCGGATCGCGCTCGGCCCGCAGCGGCTGGCGGTGGAGATCGTGCCGCCGGAGACCAAGCCGGTGGAGGACCTGGAGCCGATGAGCGCGATCGCGCTGCGCCGGTTCGTCCGGGCCCACTCCAGCGTGCCGGACCTGCCCACCGCGCTCTCGCTGCGCGCGTTCAGCCGGATCGTGCTGCGCGGCGACCGGGAGTCGGTGCTCGACCTGACCCGGGCCGCCCTGGGCCAGCTGGTCACCTTCCACGCCCCGGAGGACCTGATCGTCGCGGTGGTGGCCGCAGCCGACCGGCAGCCGGTGTGGGACTGGGTGAAGTGGCTGCCGCACGCCCAGCACCCGGGGCGTACGGACGCGGCGGGCGCGCGCCGGATGGTCTTCGCCAGTCTCGCCGAGGCGGAGGCGGCGCTCGCCAACGAGCTGGGCGGCCGGCCCCGGTTCGCCCCAGAGGCGAAGCCGCTCACCACCGCCCCGCACGTGGTGGTGGTGCTCGACGGCGGCGAGGTCGCGCCGACCTGCGCGCTGATGGGTCCGGGCCTGCTCGGCGCCACGGTCATCGACCTCTCCGGCACGGTGCCCCGGGACGCCGGCCGCTGGCTGCTCTGCCTCGACGCCGGCGACGGCAGCGGGCTGGACCTGGTGCGGGGCACCACGACCTCCCGGCTCGGCCGGCCGGACCGGCTCAGCATGACGGCCGCCGAGGGGCTGGCCCGGCAGATCGCCCCCTACCGGCTCTCCCAGCAGCAGGGCGCCAGCACCGAGGAGCCGCTGGCCCGCAGCATGGAGCTGCCGGACCTGCTCGGCGTCGGCGACGCCGCGGCGGTGGACGTGCAGCAGACCTGGCGGCCGCGCAGCCACCGCGACCGGCTGCGTATCCCCCTCGGCCTCGGGCCGGACGGCAACGTGGTGGAGCTGGACTTCAAGGAGTCCGCGCACGAGGGCATGGGCCCGCACGGTCTGGTCATCGGCGCGACGGGCTCCGGCAAGAGCGAGCTGCTGCGGACGGTGGTGGGGGCCCTGGCCGTGACGCACTCGTCCGAGGAGCTCAACTTCGTCCTGGTCGACTTCAAGGGTGGTGCCACCTTCGCCTCGCTGGACGCGTTGCCGCACACCAGCGCGGTGATCACCAACCTCTCCGACGAGCTGCCGCTGGTCGACCGGATGCGGGACGCCCTGGCCGGCGAGATGAATCGCCGCCAGGAGGTGCTCCGGGCGGCCGGCAACTACGTCTCCCGGTACGACTACGAGAAGGCCCGGGCGGCCGGCGAGCCGCTGGAGCCGATGCCCAGCCTGCTGATCATCTGTGACGAGTTCAGCGAGCTGCTCGCCGCCAAGCCGGACTTCATCGACCTGTTCGTCATGATCGGCCGGCTCGGCCGGTCGTTGGGCGTGCACCTCCTGCTGGCCTCGCAGCGGCTGGAGGAGGGGAAGCTGCGCGGTCTGGACACCCACCTGTCGTACCGGATCGGTCTGCGTACCTTCTCGGCCGTGGAGAGCCGCATCGTGCTCGGCGTGCCCGACGCGTACGAGCTGCCGAGCGCGCCCGGTCACGGTTACCTCAAGACCGATACCAGCACGATGCTCCGGTTCCGGGCTGCCTACGTCTCCGGGCCGTACCGGGCGCCGGGGCAGGTGCAGCGGTCCACCCGGGCGCAGGTGCAGCGCCGGATCGTCCCGTACGGCATCGACTACGTGCCGGCGCCGGCGCTGCCGAGCCCGGCGGAGACGGCCCCGGAGCCAGAGCAGGCGGCCGACGGCAAGGCGGTGGCCATGCTGGACGTGCTGATCGACCGGCTCAAGGGGCGGGGGCGCCCCGCGCACCAGGTCTGGCTGCCGCCGCTCGCCGAGCCGCCGGGCCTGGCCGAGCTGCTGCCGCCGTTGAGCGTGCACCCGACGTTCGGCCTGACCACCGCCAACTGGCCGGGGCGCGGCCGGCTCGCCGTGCCGGTCGGCATCGTCGACCGCCCGTACGAGCAGCGGCGCGACCCGATGATGGTCGACCTGTCCGGCGCGGGCGGCAACGTGGTGATCGTCGGCGCCTCGCTGAGCGGCAAGAGCACCATGCTGCGGTCGATGCTCGCCTCGCTGGCGCTCACCCACACCCCGCGCGAGGTGCAGTTCTTCTGCCTCGACTTCGGCGGTGGCGCGCTGCGCAGCCTGGAGCGGCTGCCGCACATGTCCGGGGTGGCCGGGCGGCGGGACACCGAGGCGGTCCGGCGGACCGTGGCCGAGGTGGTCGCGGTCATCGACGACCGGGAGCTCCGCTTCACCCAGCACGGCATCGACTCGATGGCCAGCTACCGTCGCCGCCGGGCGGCCGGGGAGTTCGCCGACGACCCGTTCGGCGACATCTTCCTGGTGGTCGACGGCTGGAACACGCTGCGCCAGGAGTACGAGGAGCTGGAGCAGACCATCACCACCCTGGCCAACCGGGGGCTGGGTTTCGGCGTACACGTGGTCGTCACGGCCGTGCGGTGGGCGGAGATCCGGATCAACATGCGGGATCTGCTCGGCACGAAGCTGGAGCTGCGGCTCGGCGACCCGGCCGAGTCGGAGATCGACCGGCGGGCCGCGCAGAACGTGCCGGTCGGCACCCCCGGCCGCGGCCTGACCCACGACAAGCTGCACTTCCTCACCGGGGTCTCGCGGATCGACGGCAAGCGCGAAATCGAGGACCTGACCGAGGCGTCGGTCGCCCTGGCCGGGCACGTCGCGGCGAACTGGCCGGGCCGCCCGGCGCCGAAGGTACGGCTGCTGCCGCGCAAACTGCCGGTCAGCGAGCTGGCGAAGGTCATCGACCGGTCGGTCCCGGGCATCCCGATCGGCGTCAACGAGTCGG
The DNA here is from genome assembly GCF_054963695.1 of Micromonospora sp. RTBAU3-60. Lineage (NCBI taxonomy): Bacteria > Bacillati > Actinomycetota > Actinomycetes > Micromonosporales > Micromonosporaceae > Micromonospora > Micromonospora sp. RTBAU3-60. The sequence goes on from NZ_JBUEGB010000004.1 coordinate 109,862, forward strand.
CGCTCGCCCCGGTCTACCTGGACCTGGCCGGCGAGCCGCACCTGACCGTGTTCGGCGACGCCGAGTGCGGCAAGACCAACCTGCTGCGGCTGATCGCCCGGGGCATCGCCGAGCGGTACACCCCGGCCCAGGCCCGGCTGGTCATCGCCGACTACCGCCGCGGCCTGCTCGGCGCGGTGGAGGGCGACCACCTGCTCGACTACGCGCCGTCCAACCAGGTGTTCAGCCAGGGGCTGGGCTCGATCCGCACCGCGCTGCAGAACCGGCTGCCCGGCCCGGACGTGACCACCGCCCAGCTGCGCGACCGGAGCTGGTGGCAGGGCCCCGACCTCTACATCCTGGTGGACGACTACGACCTGGTCGCCTCCGGTGGCAGCAACCCGCTCAGCGCGCTGCACGAGCTGCTGCCGCAGGCCCGGGACATCGGCCTGCACCTGATCATCACCCGCCGGGTGGGCGGCGTGGCACGCGCCCTCTACGAGCCGGTGCTGCAACGCCTGCGCGAGCTGGACTCGCCGGGCCTGCTGATGTCCGGCAGCCGGGAGGAGGGCGCCGTCTTCGGCAACCTGCGGCCGAGCCCGCAGCCGCCGGGCCGAGGCACCCTGGTCCGCCGCCGGGACGGCCAGCAGCTGATCCAGACCGCCTGGACGGAGCCGGCCTAGGGTCGAGCGCCAGGCAACATTCCGATAGCGTCGGCCCGACCGTCGCGTACGCAGAGAGGGACCGTGGTGAGCACCTCGTGGGGATACGGCGGCGCCGGTGGCGCCGTGGAGAACTTGTTGCGCCAGGCGCAGGAGCAGCAGCGCCGGCTGGCCGAGTACCAGCAGCAGCGCGCCGACCTGCGGGTGACCGGGGAGAGCCCGGACGGGCTGGTCCGGGTGACGGTGGACGGCGACATGAAGGTCGGTGACATCGAGCTCAACGCGCGGGCGATGCGGCTGGACAGCTACGCGCTGGCCGAGGCGCTCCAGGCCGCCATCGACGCGGCGTACGCGGCCTACGCCGAGCGTCAGCAGGAGCTGATGAGTGAGGTGCTGGGCGGCTCGGACCTGGTCCGCCAGGCGCAGGCGGGCACCCTGAACCCGCAGGACTGGTTCCGCCAGTTCGGCGTGGACCTGAGCGACCCGACCCGCGGCCTGCGCCGCTGAGCAGGGGGAGGACCGATGGCGAACAAGGTCGACGTCGACGCGATCCGCAAGGCGAGTCAGAAGCTCGACGCTCCGGACGGCCCGATCCAGTATCTGCGCAACGTGCAGACGCTGCTGGAGAGCGTGAAGCTGCCCGACGGCGCGCTGACCATCTTCGGCGGCGCGACCGTGCAGGCGCACAACGCCTCGGTCGACGGCCACCTCAACAACGTCAAGACCGGCATCGAGCACCTGCACAAGGCGGCCGAGCAGCTGGAGCAGACCGCGAAGAACTGGGAGAAGTCGGATCAGCCCTGGGTGGTCAAGTGACCTGCCTGGTGCGTGACGGGGGGAACAGCTGATGTCGGAGATCCTGATCGCGAACGCCGCCGGCACGGTGACCGGCACTCACACGGTCGCCGCGGCGACGGCCCCGGTGCGGGGGCTTCTCCCGGCGGCGCGGGCCAACTGGATGTGGCTGGTCTTCGCCGGGGTGCTGGGGGCGTCGATCGCCTACCTGGAGACGTTCGACAACGACGAGGTCAACAAGTCCATCAAGGAGTGGGGCGACGCGGCGCGCCTGCTCGGCGGGGACCAGTTCGGCGCGGCGCTGGAGCAGGTCCCGCCGTCGGACACCGAGTGGGACTTCGACGACCGGGACGCGTTCGACCTCTTCCTGCGGAAGCTCGGGGCGGAGATCAACTCCCTGGCCGAGGCGTTCAACGCCAACAAGGACACCCTCACCTCCGCCCGGGACGCCTTCAACGACGCGGTGAACGCGCTGGTCGACGCGCTCATCCCGATCCTGATCGCGGTGATCGCGTCGGTCGTCCTCCAGGCGTTCCCGCCCACCGCGCCCATCGCCGAGGCGATCGGGGTGGCTGGCATGGTCGCGAGCGCGGCCATCCTCGCGCTGGTCTTCGGGGACATCAGCGCGGTGTTCTCCGCCATCATGGCCGGCTTCCAGGGCAACGACCGGTTCGCGTTCGTGTCGGACTCGCGTCCGGGCTGGGCGGCCACGGGTTCGGACCCCGACATCAAGGACATCAAGATCGACTGGGTCCAGGACACCAAGTTCTACCAGTGACAGGAAGGGGTCCGAGGTGGCCGGAGTGCTCTGGTGGCTCTTCGTGTACTTCCTGGTGACCGTGCCGGGCTTCATCGGGCTGGCGCTGGTCGCCCAGCTGTCCCACGCCGGGTGGGCGAAGCGGGCCAGCGAGGTGGTGCTGATCACGGGGGTCGCCGCGCTGATCCCGGTGGTGCTCGACCGGGCGTTCGACAGGCCGGTGCTCTGGCCGGTCGTGGTGCTGCTGGCGGTCATCCTGGTCGTGGGTGTGATGATGCACGTCAAGTCGTACCGCCGGTCGTCCTGAGGTCGGCGTGACCGAGGGATCGTCCGTCCATATGGCACGGTCCGCCCTAGAATGTGTTGTGGATCCTGGCTTGCCGGGAGACGACGATACGGGGACAGGGCTGCGCGGCTTGGACGTCGTCCGCTACGGTTCGGTTGAAGTGTCCGTCGGTGGGGTGTGTACGCCTTGCCGCGGGGGAGGGGCGCGGCGGATCCGCCGCCACGAAGATGACGGAAGGGTGTGAAGCATGGCGTTCGAGGTCAGTGCAGCGACTCTGCACCAAGCCGCGGGTGACGTGCGGTCCACGCGCAGCGACGTCGACGGTGAGCTCAAGAAGCTGTGGAATGTCGTCGACGACCTGGCGATGGCCTGGAAGGGCGGGGCGTCCTCGGGTTTCCAGAACCTGATGACGCGCTGGAACGAGGACACGAACAAGCTGCTGACCGCGATGGACAACATCGCCGACCTGCTCGACAAGTCGGGTACGACGCACCAGGTCAACGACGAAGAGCAGCAGCAGATGCTGGACAAGTTCCACGCTGCTCTCAACCCGTGATCCGCGTAGTAGCCAGGTAGAGGAGGAACGATGAGCATCAAGGTCGACTACGCCGTCCTCGAGAGCAGCAACCAACAGATGCAGGCCATCTCGCGGACCATCGACGAGAAGCTGGACACGCTGCGCTCGATGCTGACCAAGCTCGAGTGGGAGGGCCAGGACCGCGTCGCGTACCAGCAGCACCAGGCTCAGTGGGACGCCGCCGTGCGGGACATCAACAAGGTCCTGAACGACATCGGCAACGCGGTCGGCATCGCCCGCGAGAACTACATGACCACCGAGATGAGCAACTCCAAAGTCTGGGGCAACTGACCCGACCGACCCCGCTGCGGCTCCGCTCCGGCTCTGCCGGGGTCGGAGCCGCAGTGCTTTCCGCGCCGCCAGGGGCGCGCTGGGCGCCGCAGGCGCGTCCGGCGGTATCCCGGGGTGGGGCGGGCGAACTCAGGCGTCCTGCGGGGCGGTGCGGCGTCCGGGGCGCCAGCCGCGCCGGCGGCCCCGGATCAGGATCGGCCGGAGCGCCAGCAGGGCGCCGGCTAGCCCGCCGCCGATCACGCCCACCCAGATGGCCACGGTCCGCTGCCAGGCCAGCGGGTCGGCCGGCGGGGCCGGCGCGGGCATGGCGCCGAGCGGCGGGTCGGTCCGGCTGCCCAGCAGGCTGGTCACCGCCCGGTACGGGTTGACCATCCCGTACCCGACCTCGGCGTTGTGCCCGTCCGGCGGGTTGTCGGCCGTCCGGGTCAGCCGGTAGGCGACGTCCTTCGGGTCGAGGTCAGGGTGCGCGGCGCGGACCAGCGCGGCGACGCCCGAGACGTACGCGGTGGCGAAGCTGGTGCCGCCCTGCGGCTCCGCCCGGTAACCCGACCCCTGCGGCGCCGGGCCGACGATCTTCAGCCCCGGCCCGGCGATGTCCACGTAGTCGCCGGTGACCGAGCTGCCGACGTGTCCGCCCGCGTCGTCGATTCCGGCGACGGCGATGACCCCGGGGTACGCGGCCGGGTACCCCGGCTGGTCCTGCTGGTTCTCCTGCCGGTTGCCGGCGGCGGCCACCACGATGACTCCCTTGTCGAGGGCGTAGTCCACGGCGTCCTTGAGCCGGGGGTCGTCCAGGGTCACCAGGGACAGGTTGATCACGTCCGCCTTCTGGTCGACCGCCCACTTGATCGCCTTGCCGATCTCGGCCGGGATCGACTCGTCGAAGGTGCGTTGGTTGTCGGCCAGCACCCGGATCGGCAGGATCGTCGCCTCCGGGGCGATCCCGGTGTACGGCGCGCCGGTGCCCTCCTTGCCGGCGATGATGCCGGCCACCATGGTGCCGTGGCCGACCAGGTCGCACTGCCCGTTGAGGTGGACCAGATGGTTGAAGTCCTCGCCGGGCAGCACCCGGCCGCGCAGCAGGGGGTGGCTGGGCGAGACGCCGGAGTCGATGACCGCCACGGTGACGCCCTGGCCCCGGGTGACCCGCCAGGCCGCCTCCGGGTCGAGCCGGTCCAACGCCCAGGGCGCCTCGGTCGGCGCGGGGCCGCCGGGCGGTCCGCACTTCGGGGCCGCCGCGGCGGGCGCGGGCGCCACCAGGGCGCCGCCGAGCAGGGCGGCCGCTCCCGCTCCACAGAGGATGGACCGGATCCGGTGCCCGGTACGGACGCGCGGTGTCGTCCCGTCCGGCCGCAAGCTGTCGCGCACGCGGTGAGATTACCGTCGCCGTGCCCGTGGTGCGGTGACGGGAGCCGGGCGGGGCGGGTCAGCCCCTGGCGGCGCGCCCCTCGGCCGGCTCGGCGGTGAACAGGGCGAGCAGGGCACCGACCTGCTGGTCGGCCTCCGCCGGGTGCCGGAAGTGGCCGCTCGGGTTGATCGTGTACTCGTTGCGCCGGCCGACCCGGGTGCGTCGCAGGTAGCCGCCGGCCTCCAGGTCGGCGACGATGGCCTGGGCGGCCCGCTCGGTCACCCCCACCTCGTCGGCCACGTCACGCAGCCGTGCGGTGGGGTTGCGCGCGATGGCCAGCAGCACGTGCCCGTGGTTGGTGAGGAAGGTCCAATTCCGGCCGCTCCCGTTCTCGCCCGCTGTCGTCGCCATGGTGGCCATGGTATGGCCCGTCCGGCGGTCAGCGAGCCCGGCGGCGGGCGGGCCACCGGTGGCCGGGCCCCGGGCCGGCCGCTGGTGACCGACGACGTATGAAATCCATATCACGTAAATCTTGACGTATCTTGGCTCAGGGTGTGACCGTGGTTCCCGAGGCCGCCTCTGCCGCCGGCCGGGTTGACCAGGCCATTTTGCGCGAGACCGAGGTGACTGCATTGACGCCGACCACTCCCGAGCAGGCGCTCGCCGAGCTGTCCGCTGGTAACCGTCGCTTCGTCACCGGAGCGCCTCGTCATCCGAACCAGGACGCCGAGCACCGTGCCGCCGTCGCCGACGGCCAGCACCCGTTCGCGGTGATCGTGGGCTGCGCCGATTCGCGGCTCGCCGCCGAGATCATCTTCGACCGCGGCCTGGGTGACCTGTTCGTGGTGCGGACCGCCGGCCACACCGTCGGCCCCGAGGTGCTCGGCAGCGTCGAGTACGCGGTCGCCGTGCTGGGCACCCCGCTGGTGGTGGTGCTCGGCCACGACTCGTGCGGCGCGGTGCAGGCCGCCCGCGAGGTGGTCGCCACCGGCACGCCCCCCGCCGGCCACCTCGGCGCGCTGGTGGACGCGGTCGTGCCCAGCCTGGCCCGGGCCGCCCGGCAGGGCGTCGAGGACCTCGACGACATCGTCGACATCCACATCGCGCGGACGGTGGAGGCGATGCTGGCCCGGTCCGCCGTGCTCGCCGAGCGGGTGGCGGCCGGACGGTGCGGGGTAGTCGGCATGTCGTACCGGCTCAGCGCGGGCGAGGTGCGGACGGTGGCCGAGGTGAAGGCGGGCGTGACGTTGCCGGTCCCGGCCGCGCCCGCGGCTCCGCCGCCCACCGCCGTCGCCGGTTGAGCCCTAGTTGACGACGAGGGGCCGCCCCGCTGGTCGCGGAACGGCCCCCTCGGAGCGGTACGGCAGCTACAGCATCGACACGTGTACGTGGTCCGTGTGGTTGGAGGGCCCGCTGTAGGACTTCCACCCGGTCGCCGGGAACCAGATCTGCCGGTTCCAGATCACGTAGTAGACGCCGAGCCGGTCGGCGTTGCGGATCACGAAGGCGGCGAGGTCGTTGCCGTACCTTCGCATGTCGTTGTTGTGCCAGGGGGAGAAGCCGCTGCGCTGCAGGGACCAGTCGCAGGCCCGGCCCTTGGGGTGCTCCCAGGGCCCGCCCGGGCGGTAACAGCCCACGAAACGGTCGAAGCCGGCCCGCTTGACCTCCTTGTACATGTGCAGCGTGCGCGGGGTGATGTAGCCCGAGGTGGTCGGGTCCTTCACGCTGCGTGATTCGGGCAGCCAGCCCCCGTCGGCGGTCCGGCCGGGACCGATGCGGGCGACCGGGGAGGTGGCCGAGACCAGGCCACCGGTGAACCCGCGCCCGCCGACCAGCGCCAGCGCCTTCTCCGCCTCGGCCTTCTCGCGCTTCATCGCGTTGGTCTGCTTCTGCTGCTCGCGGACCTCCGCGTCGAGCGCGATCTTGGCCTGCTCGGCGCGATTCTTCGCGGCGTTGACCGCGGCGAGCTTCTGCGCGTTCATCAGGTTCAGCTCGTCGAGGGCGGAGGCCCGCCGGACAAACGAGTCGGGTGCGTTGCTCTCCAGCAGCATGGCCATCGCGCCCATCCGGCCGGTCCGGTAGGACTGCGCGGCGATCTCGGTCACCTGTGGCCGCAGCGCGTCCAGGTCGGCCTGCGCCGCCCGGATCTCGAGGCCCAGTTGGAGCTGGCGCTGCTTCGACTTGTCCAGCTTCGCCTTGGCTTGCAGGTAGCCGCGGTTGGCCGCGTCGATGACCTCGGTGATGAGCGGCGGATCGTTGTCCTCCTCGTGCCCCGAGGGGGTGGGGGTGTTGGGTGCGGCCAGCGCCGGGGTGGGCCCGGCGACGATGGCGAACGCGGCGAGCACGGCCGCCACGGGTGTCAACCAGCGGCGCAGGGGTGCCGTCAACAGTGTTCCCTTCCGTCGACCGCCGACCGGGTTAGCTGACGGGTTCGGGACGGAAGTGGCCCCTACCGCCTGCGCGGATTCACCCCAGGTACCTGGTTCCCCGGTTCGCCGTGGGGCGATTGGGCGGTGGCACCGCAGGCGCCGGTGCGCGCCTTCGGCGGTGACCGGCAGTGAGGTTACCCGACGTCCCGGCTGCGGAGCTACGTCCCGAAGCCGACCAACCGCACGTTTTCGTCGTCGCCCTGCGTGACCAGGGTCGCGTTTGAGTCGGACGGTCACGCTCCGGAGTGTCACCATGTGGCCTCGGTGCTCCTCTCCGGTCCGGACCGTCCGGCGGCCGCTCCGCCGAGCGCCTCCAGCGCGTCGTGCCGTTCGGCCGGCGGCCGGGACGCCGGCGGGCGAGGCTCGGGGTCCGTCGCGGCGCCGGCCCGCCCGGCGGTGCGGACCACCGCCGCCAGACCGGTGGTCAGCGGTACGGCGGCGATCAGGCCGAGCGTGGCCACCGCGCTACGGACGATCTCCTGGGCCATGAACTCGCTGGTTAGGATCTCGATCACCGGTCGCGAGTCGGCGACCAGCAGGAGCAGCAGTGGCAGCGACGCGCCCGCGTACGCCAGCACGATGGTGTTGACCGTGGAGGCGATGTGGGCGCGGCCCACCCGGGTGGCCGCCCGGTAGAGCTGCATCCGGGACAGCCCGGGGTTCGCGTTCGCCAGCTCGGTGACCGTGGCCGCCTGCGTGACCGTGACGTCGTCCAGCACGCCGAGCGAGCCGATGATGATGCCGGCCAGGAGCAACCCGTGCAGGTCGACGTCCTGCTGGAACATCGACAGCGTGGTGGCGTCCTCGCTGCCGTAGCCGGTCAGGTGGGTGGCCGCGGTGGCCAGGGTGCCGAGGAGACCGGTCAGCACCAGGCTGCCCAGGGTGCCGAGCACCGCCACCGAGGTCTCGGCGGTGATCCCGTGGGTCAGGTAGAGCACCACGAACATGATCAGCGCGGCGCCGACGATCGCCACCAGCAGCGGCGGCTGGCCGGCGCCGATCCCGGGCAGCACGAAGCCGAGCAGCACGGCGAAGCTCGCCACCAGGCCGCCCAGCGCGGCCAGCCCGCGCCAGCGCCCGAACGCCACGATGGCGACGGCGAAGAGCACGGCCAGCCCGACCAGCGGTGTACCGCGCTGGTGCTCGGCGATGTTGTAGCTCTTGGCCGTCGGATCGGCCGGGTCCATCAGCTCGACGAGGATGACCTTGTCGCCGACCTCGACCCGTGGCGAGCCGGGGCCGGCCGGGAGGGGTGCCTCGATCTGCCGGCCGGCGTCCGGGCCCTGCTCGGCGGCGACCGTCGCGGTCCCGCAGGGACCCGTGGGCCCGCCGGCGCCCTCCTCCGGCGTCGGCGGGCACGGCTCGGTGACCACCCGGGTCACGGTGCCGTGGTAGCGCGGCAGGTTCGCGTCGCCCGCCGGCTCCCGGCTGTCCCGCGGCCAGAGCACCAGCGCGGCGACCACGGTCGCCAGGAACAGCGGCACCACCGTGGCGACCAGGATCCGTCGCACCCGGGGCGGGGCGGGCGGAGCGGGACGGGTGTGGTCGGCGCCCATGGCGAGTCTCCGAACGAGTCACGGCTGGATACGTGTCACCGGGCTGGCCGGCTCACCGGGCCGGCGCTGGCGCCGGCGAGCGAGCGGAGACCGGTCGTCGCCGGGAATGTTAGCCAGGCCGGGAGGCCGCCGCAGCCGATGTGCGATCTCCCTGGTTCCGCCCGGCCCGCTCCGCGGCGCCCACTAGCGTGGTTGCCGTGCGAACGGCGACAGCGGTGACGACCGGACCGTGGGTCCGGCTCCTGCTGCTGCTCGGCACCCTGGTCGGGCTGGCCGCCATGCACACCCTCGGCCACGGCGCGCACGCCGGCGGGGGCCCGACCGGTCACGCGGTGGGTGGCCACGGCGCCCCGCCGGCTGTGATGGTCGCCACGACCGGCGACTGCCCGGGCGACGACTGCAGCCACGCCCGGATGCTCCCGCCGGCGGACGGCAGCGCCCAGGTGCTCCCGCTGGTGGACGCCCGCGCCCGGGCGCTCCCGCTGGGCGACCTGGGCGGCGACCGGTCCGGCTGGAGCATCTGTCTGGCGGTGCTCGGCGCGTTCGCCGTCACGCTGCTGGTCGCCCTGCTGCTGCGGGCCCGGTCCGGGGCCGGCGGGCCGACCGCGAGTCGGCCGCTCCGTCCCGCCCCGGGACCGCGTGCCCCGCCGCCCCGGCCATACGGGCTGCGCCTGACGACGGTGTCGGTGCTGCGCAGATAGGACGCCCCGGCGCGGGTGGACCGGAAGACCGGTGCCCCGCGTCCGCCGTCCGCTGCGTACGTTCCGACACCGAAAGGCTTTGCCATGTCCACTCGTACCCTCGCGCGTCGGGCCGCCCTGGCCGGCGCGACCGTCGCCGCGGCGCTCGCTCTGGCCGCCTGCGGCGGCGACCACTCGACCGCCGGGACCGACCACGCCATGCCCGGCGGGACGGCCAGCGGGTCGCCCTCCGCCGGAGCCTCGTTCGGCGACGCGGACGTGATGTTCGCCCAGATGATGATCCCGCACCACCGGCAGGCCGTGGAGATGGCGGAACTGGCGGACGGCCGGGCTGCCGACCCCGAGGTGCAGAAGCTGGCCGCGCAGATCAAGGCGGCCCAGGGGCCGGAGATCGCCACCATGACCGACTGGCTGGCTGCCTGGGGCCGGCCGGCGCCCCCGCCGGGAGCCGGTCACGGCATGCCGGGGATGGACCACGGGATGCCCGGGATGATGTCCGACGCCGACCTGGCGAAGCTCAAGGCGTCGTCCGGGGTCGACTTCGACCGGCAGTTCCTGACCATGATGATCGCCCACCACGAGGGCGCGATCACCATGGCGCGGGAGGAGCTGGGCCGGGGCGCCAACCCGGACGCCAGGGCGCTCGCCCAGCGGATCGCCGACACCCAGCAGGCCGAGATCGACACCATGCGGAAGCTGCTCGACCGGCTCTGAAGCCGGCAGGGCGCGGGGGTCCGGACCATCGGGCCCGGACCCCCGACCGGGCCGATCAGCCGCGCTTCATCAGCCGGCCGACGGCGGCCATCATCTCGGTGGCCATCTCGTCGGCGCGGCCCTCGGCGGCGCCCTCGTGCATGCAGTGCCGGGCGTGCCCGTCGAGCAGGCCGAGACCGACCTTGTCCAGGGCGGCCTGGATGGCGGAGATCTGGGTCAGCACGTCGATGCAGTAGCGGTCGTCCTCGACCATCTTCTCGATGCCGCGAACCTGGCCCTCGATACGGCGGAGCCGCGCGAGGAGCTGGTCCTTGCTGGCGGTGTAGCCCCGGGTCGGGGTCGTCGGTGCGGTCATGCCATCCAGGATAGCGTACCCCTTGGGGGTATGGTACGGTCCTCTTCGTTGGCTGATACCCCCACGGGGTAGCGGTAACAGGAGAGTGGTAGCCGTCTCTCCTTCAAATACCCCCGAGGGGTATAGGATGGGGCGGCGAGAGGGGAGTTGCGATGGTCACCACGACGTACCAGGTGCAGGGCATGACCTGCGGGCACTGCGTCAACTCGGTCAGCACCGAGGTGAGCGCGATCGGGGGCGTCACCGACGTCCAGGTCGACCTGGCCTCCGGCCAGGTCACCGTCACCAGTGAGAGTCCGTTGGACCTGGACACCGTTCGCGCCGCCGTGGACGAGGCCGGTTACGACCTCGTCGGGGCGTGACGGGTCCCCGGACCCGAAGGAACCGAGGTACCCCATGAACACGACGACGAAGCTGAGCGGCTTCGCCCTCGGCCTCGCGGCGGTGTTCGGCACGGCGTACGGGGTCGGCCACCTGGCCGGCCCCGTCACCCCGGCCGCCGCGACCCGGCACGACGCCACCGATGCCGACCACGGTGACGGAGGTCACGGTGACGCGGGCCACGGGGCCGCTGCCACCGACCACCTGCCCGGCGGGCTGCTCGTCTCCGACCGCGGCTACACCCTGCAACCGGTGACCGCCCCCGCCGGCGAGTTCGCCTTCCGGATCACCGGCCCCGACGGCCGGCCGGTCACCCGCTACGACGTGGCGCACGACAAGCGCATGCACCTGATCGTCGCCCGGCGTGACCTCTCCGGCTTCCGGCACGTCCACCCGGAGTTGGCCGCCGACGGCACCTGGCGGGTGGCCTCGCCGCTCGCCGGCCCCGGCGTCTGGCGGGCGTTCGCCGACTTCACCCCGACCGGCGGCGCGCCGTTGACGCTCGGGGTCGACGTCACGGTCCCCGGCACGCTGGCCGACCGGCCGCTGCCGGCACCCGCCGCCAGCACCACCGTCGACGGCTACACCGTCACCCTGAGCGGCACCCCGCAGCCCGGCCGCACCAGCCCGCTCACCCTGAGCGTGAGCCGGGACGGGCAGCCCGTCACCGACCTCCAGCCCTACCTCGGGGCGTACGGGCACCTGGTGGCGCTGCGGCAGGGCGACCTGGCGTACCTGCACGTGCACCCGGAGGGCGCGCCCGGCGACGGGCGGACCCCGGCCGGGCCACAGATCAGGTTCGCCGCCGAGGTGCCCCCGGCCGGCACGTACCGCCTCTACCTGGACTTCCGGCACGGCGACGCGGTGCACACCGCGGAATTCACCGTCGTGGCCGGCGACTCGGGCACCCCGGCGACCAGCGCGCCGGCCCCGACCACCACACCGACCCCGGAGGCCGGCCACGGCACCCCGGGCCACGGGCACAATTGACCGGAGGTGCCGCGATGACATCGACCGCCAAGTCCCTACCGGTCGCGCCGAACCAGATCGAACTCGCGATCGGCGGCATGACCTGCGCCTCCTGCGCCGCCCGGATCGAGAAGAAGCTCAACCGGATGGACGGCGTCGAGGCCACGGTCAACTACGCCACCGAGAAGGCCACCGTCCGGTATGCCGACGACGTGACCCCGGACGACCTGATCGCCACGGTGGAGAAGACCGGCTACACCGCCGCCGTGCCGCCGCCGCCCGCCCAGGCCGCGGCCGGGGCGACCGCCGAGCCCGTGGACGAGCTGCGCGGGCTGCGTACCCGGCTGTGGGTCTCGGTCGCGCTGGCCGTGCCGGTGATCCTGCTCGCCATGGTGCCGGCCTGGCAGTTCACCTACTGGCAGTGGCTGTCGCTGACCCTGGCCGCCCCGGTCGTGGTCTACGGCGGGCTACCGTTCCACCGGGCCGCCTGGATCAACCTGCGGCACGGCGCCGCGACCATGGACACCCTGGTGTCGCTCGGCACCCTCGCCGCGTTCGGCTGGTCGCTCTGGGCGCTCTTCCTGGGCGACGCCGGGATGCCCGGGATGACCCACCCATTCCGCTTCGACATCACCCGCGGCGACGGGGCCGGCAACATCTACCTGGAGGCGGCGGCCGGGGTGACCGCCTTCATCCTCGCCGGCCGCTACTTCGAGGCCCGGTCCAAGCGGACCGCCGGCGCCGCCCTGCGCGCCCTGCTGGAGCTGGGTGCCAAGGACGTCGCGGTGCTCCGCGGCGACCGGGAGATCCGGATCCCGGTGGACCAGCTCGCGGTCGGGGACCGGTTCGTGGTCCGGCCCGGCGAGAAGATCGCCACCGACGGCCTCGTCGAGGAGGGCACCTCGGCGGTCGACGCCAGCATGCTCACCGGAGAGTCCGTCCCGGTCGAGGTCGGGCCGGGCGCCACCGTCGTCGGCGCCACCGTCAACGCCGGCGGCCGGCTGGTCGTCCGGGCCACCCGCATCGGCGGGGACACCCAGCTCGCCCAGATGGCGAAGCTGGTGGAGCAGGCGCAGACCGGCAAGGCGGCCGTGCAGCGGCTCGCCGACCGGATCTCCGGGGTCTTCGTGCCGATCGTGATCGCCCTGGCCGTCGGCACGCTGGGCTGGTGGCTCGGCACCGGGTCAGGGACGACGGCCGCGTTCACCGCCGCGGTGGCCGTGCTGATCATCGCCTGCCCGTGCGCCCTCGGCCTGGCCACCCCGACCGCGCTGCTGGTCGGCACCGGGCGGGGCGCCCAGCTCGGCATCCTGATCAAGGGCCCCGAGGTGCTGGAGTCCACCCGCCAGGTCGACACGGTGGTGCTGGACAAGACCGGCACCGTCACCACCGGGAAGATGACCCTGGTCGACGTGCTGCCGGCCGCCGGCCAGGACGCCGACGAGCTGCTCCGGCTGGCCGGCGCGCTGGAGGCGGCCTCCGAGCACCCGATCGCCCGGGCGATCGCCGACGGCGCGGCCGAGGCCGGACCGGTGCCGCCGGTGACCGGCTTCGCCAACGTCGAAGGGCTCGGCGTGACCGGTTCGGTCGACGGCCGGGACGTGGTCGTCGGGCGGCTCCGGCTGCTGCGGGAGCGCGGTCTCGACGTACCCGAGGCGGTCCTGCGGGCGGCGACCGACGCGGAGGCCGCCGGCCGGACGGCGGTGCTGGCCGGTTGGGACGGCCGGGCCCGGGGAGCGCTCGCGGTGGCCGACGTGGTGAAGCCGACCAGCGCGGCGGCGGTCGCCCGGCTACGCGACCTCGGGCTCACCCCGGTGCTGCTCACCGGCGACAACACCACGGTCGCGCGGGCGGTGGCCGCCGAGGTCGGCATCGACCAGGTGATCGCCGAGGTGCTGCCGGCCGACAAGGTCGACGTGGTGCAGCGGCTCCAGGCCGAGGGGCGGACGGTGGCCATGGTCGGGGACGGCGTCAACGACGCCGCCGCGCTGGCCCAGGCCGACCTCGGGCTGGCCATGGGCACCGGCACCGACGTGGCGATCGAGGCATCCGACCTGACCCTGGTCCGGGGTGACCTGATGGCCGCCGTGGACGCCATCCGGCTCTCCCGGCGCACCCTCGGCATCATCAAGGGCAACCTGTTCTGGGCGTTCGCCTACAACGTGGCCGCCCTGCCGCTGGCCGCCGCCGGCCTGCTCAACCCGATGATCGCGGGCGCGGCGATGGCCTTCTCGTCGGTGTTCGTGGTGGCGAACAGCCTCCGGCTGCGGCGCTTCCGGCCGGTCGGCTGACCTCCGCACCCGCCGCCGGTCCCGGCCCGCCCGGGACCGGCGGCCCGGCGCCTTGCTCGCCGGGCCGGCCGATCGCCGGCCCGGCGTGCTGCCCGCGGACCGCGCGTCCGGCGGTCGCGCCGGATCCTTGGCACACTCGACTCCGTCGCCGCTCGATCTGGCCGGGGCGCGGGCGGCGGCCCAGGATCGGAGCCCCGGTTGACCACGGGCCGTCACCGACGGCCGACGACCGTACGGGAAGAGCCATGTCCGGTACCGCCGCGATCCGCGCCGCCGCCCTGGTGATCATGACGGCCCTCGCCACGGCCTGCCAGCCGTCCGCCGAGGAGGACACCGGAGCGCCGGCCGGCAACTGGGTGGGCACGCCGACCGCCACCGCACCGGCCCCGACCGTCACCGCGTCGCCGTCGCCGGTGACCGCCGCGAACACCGCCGCGGTCTGCGCCGAGGTCGACAAGCTCATCATCGCCAAGAGCAGGCAGATCGCCACCGACTCCGCCGCGGCAACCCGTCGCGACCTCACCCCGGAGCAGCTCAACGACCAGGTCAAGGCGAGCCTCGCCGACCTGGCCACCGACGTACGCCGGCAGGCCGCCCGGGCGCAGGACCCGGAGATCAAGGCGCTGGTCACCGACGCCGCGCGGCGGATCGACGCCGGGGCGAGGTCGTCGGCCCCGGTCAAGTGGCTGAGTTCCAGCTTCGTGGCGATCCCGCAGCGGCTCGCTCGGGAGTGCCGCGCCTGACCGGCGTCCGTCCCCTGTGACGTGTGCCACCGTCCGCGTCGGAGGGTGGGCCCTGGCTCACCATGGGTCACCGCCGCTCGCATTCACCACTTAGGATGCGAAGCGACCTCGACCCCGGAGGGAGCCACCCCATGGCCCACCCTGTCGACCCGTCCGGCCTCGACCGCGTGCTGTCCGAGACGATGTCCGCGCTCGGGCAGTTCACCGCCGGCACCGAGACCGACGCACCACCTCCCGAGGGCCACG
Organism: Micromonospora sp. RTBAU3-60; assembly: GCF_054963695.1. Classification (NCBI taxonomy): domain Bacteria; kingdom Bacillati; phylum Actinomycetota; class Actinomycetes; order Micromonosporales; family Micromonosporaceae; genus Micromonospora; species Micromonospora sp. RTBAU3-60. Next base: position 124,942 of record NZ_JBUEGB010000004.1, read on the forward strand.
GCGAGGCGGCCGACGGCCTGGTCCAGGTGACGGTCGGCCCACCCGGCCGGATCACCGCGCTCACCCTCAACCCGCGGGCGATGCGCATGGCGAGCGAGTCGCTCGCCGAGGAGATCACCCAGGCGGTCAACGCGGCGTTCGCCGACCTCCAGGAGAAGGCCACCGCCGCCGTCCCCGGGCAGGTCGACCTGGGGTCGCTGGGCGACCGGCTGCGCAAGATCCAGGAGGACGCCGGTCGGCAGCTCACCGCGTTCACCGACGCTCTGGCCGAGGCGCAGGATCGGCTCGCCCGGCAGGGCGGCAAATGACGGCGATCGAGGTCGACCCGGACGGGCTGAGCGGGTCCGGCCGCGCGCTGGAAGGGGCGGCCGTCCGCTTCGGCCAGGCGTTGGCCGCGTTCCAGGCCGAGCTGGCCGCCTTCGGCCGGCCCTGGGGCTCGGACGACATCGGCTCGCTGATCGGGGCCGCCCACGACGAGGTGTCCGCCTTCGCGTTCGAGTGCTTCGACAGCGCCCTCCAGGAGATCGCCGCCGCGGGGACGGACCTCACCGGCATGGCCACCCGCTACGCCGAGATCGAGGCCGCCATCAAGCAGGGCTTCGACGGTCTGCACCAGGCCCTGGGCGGCTGACCGTGGGCCTCGAACTCCCCGGCGAACTGCGCTCGCTGCTCGGCATCCTCGGCTACACCTGGCCCGAGGCGGACGAGGTCAAGCTCTTCGAGATGGGCAACGCCTGGATCCGCTTCTCCGGCACCCTCGCCGGCGTCGTCAGCGAGGCCAACACCGGGGCCACCACCGTCTGGTCCAGCCACACCGGTCAGGACATCACCGCCTTCCAGTCCTGGTGGAACCGGGAGGACAGCCCGGCCGACAGCCTGCGCGACGGGGTGACCGCGGCGGTGCTCACCGGCACCGGCCTGATCATCTGCGCGGCGATCGTCCTCGCCCTCAAGATCGCGGTGATCGTGCAACTGGTGCTGCTGGCCATCGAGATCGCGCAGGCGATCGCCACGGCGGCGGTCACCTTCGGCGCCTCGCTGCTGGAGATCCCGATCTTCCAGCAGCTCGCCCGGACCATCGTCGGCAACCTCATCCAAGAGGTCATCTGGAAGCTCATCGACGGGTGACGCGGGGATGAGCGGAGGTAAAGCGGGCGGCCGGTTGATGCGGGCCGCGTTGCGCTTCCTGAAGCGGACCAAGGGACGCAACCGCCCCGACCGGATGAATCCGCACTTCACTGAGCACGTGATCGGCGGGGGGCATGTCAAGCCGGGTATGCCCAAGGGAGCCGGTTATCACTACCGCCCGGGTGGGCAGGACTTCCCGGGACGCAGGCTGAAGCCGGGGACCATCGTCAAGGATCCGAAGACCGGGGCGTATACCGCCAAGCCGGAGTTCTTCGATCCGACGCTCAACCCCCCGCACGGGGCGTGGAAGCCGAAGAAGGGACCAAACGGTGGGGAAAGCTCCTTCTTTCCCGATGACTGGACGCCCGCCCAGGTGGACAACGCGATCAGTGGCGCCTTCCAGAACGCGAGGCCCGTGCCGAACACCAATCTGTGGCGTGGGAAGCACAAGAACCTCGTGATCGAGGGTTTCTACAATGGCTCGGGCGGGTTCACCCACGGATGGCCTGTCGTCGTCCCCTGATCCGAAGGACCTCTGTTGGCGTTCATCAGTTTCTCGCTCGACGAGTACCGCCTGCCGCTGTTCGAGGTGACGGATCAGCGTTACCGAGCGCTCGGCGCGTGGTTGATCACCGACATCTCGGTCTATCACTCCGTGTGCCTGGACGCGTTGGCGATGATTGACGACGTGTCGCACGGCCGGGCGCTGGAGGACGAGTGGGACAGCGACAAGTACAACGTCAGCTTCACCGCCCAGGGCATCGAGTTTCAGAACGAGTGGGTTGAGGGCGAACGGGGCCACTACTCGCTCGACGAGGTACGCGAGGCGGTCGAGGCATACTGGCGGTTCCTGGCAAGCCGCCCGGAGAACCCCGATCTCATCCGCGAGTACCGGCCGGATCTGCCGCGGTGGCAGGCGGAGCTGTTGCAGTGGGAAGAGACCTGGGGGCGACCGCATCCGTACCGGGGGCGGCTCTTCTGATCAGTCGGCGGCGAGGCGGGCGGCGCGTACCTCCAGATAGCGCTGCTCCGGCAGGCTGGTGGTCGCCCGAGCGGCGGCCAGGTACGCCGCCCGCGCCTCCGCGCGGTCGCCGGCCAGCTCCAGCAGGTGGGCGCGGACGGCGGCGAGCCGGTGGTGCCCGGCGGTGCGGTCGTCCGCGTCCAGCGGCGCGAGCAGGGCGAGCCCGACCCGGGGGCCGTCCACCATGGCCACGGCGGCGGCCTGGTTGAGGGTCACCATCGGGTTCGGCGCGATCCGGGCGAGCACTCGGTAGAGCGCGACGATCTGCCGCCAGTCCGTCTCCGCCGCCGACGGCGCCTCGGCGTGCACCGCCGCGATCGCCGCCTGCACCTGGTACGGGCCCGGTGGCGACCAGGTCAGCGCCTCGGTCACCAGGGCGACCCCCTGCTCGATCTCGCTCCGGTCCCAGCGGGTGCGGTCCTGCTCGGCCAGCGGCACCAGCTCCCCGGCCGGGCCGGTCCGGGCGGCCCGGTGCGCGTCGGTGAGCAGCATCAACGCGAGCAGGCCGGCGACCTCGTCGTCGTCCGGCAGCAGCCGGTGCAGCTCCCCGGCCAGCCGGATCGCCTCGCCAGTCAGCTCCGCCCGGTGCAGCTCGCCGCCGCTGGAGGCCGTGTAACCCTCGTTGAAGATCAGGTAGAGCACGTGCAGCACGGCACGCAGCCGCTCGTCGCGGTCGGCGGCCGAGGGCAGCGCGAAGCGGGCGCCGGCCGCCTCGATCCGCTGCTTGGCGCGGCGGATCCGCTGGCTCATCGTCGCCTCCGGCACCAGGTACGCCCGGGCGATCTCCGCGGTGTTCAGGCCGCCCACCGCGCGCAGCGTGAGCGCCACCTGGGCGGAGACGCTGAGCGCGGGATGGCAGCAGAGGAAGAGCAGCTTCAGCGTGTCGTCCCCGCTCGGCGGCTCCTCGTCGGCGGCCGGGGCGACCGCCGCGTACGCCGGCTCGCGGACCGCCACGGCGACCTCGCGGTCCCGGCGGGCCCGTTCGCTGCGCCACTCGTCGGTGAGCCGGCGGGTCGCCACGGTGACCAGCCACGAGCGGGGGTGGTCCGGCACAACCCTGCTCCGGCCACTGGGTGGCGGCGGCGAGCAGCGCCTCCTGCACGGCGTCCTCGCAGGCGTAGAACTGGCCGTGCCGGCGGACGAGCACGCCGAGGACCTGCGGCGCGAGGGCGCGCAGCAGGTCCTCGACGACGACGGGCGACGTCACATCTCCGTCCCGGCCTCGTCCATCACCGGGCGCACCTCCAGCACCCCGACACCGTGCCGCACGTCCGGCCAGTTCGCCGCGATCTCGGCGGCCCGCTCCGCGGTCTCGCAGTCGACCATCAGGTAGCCGGCGAACTGCTCCTTGCTCTCCATGAACGGCCCGTCGGTGATCTCGACGCCGGCCGCGCCGGCCCGCACCGTCCGGGTCTGCGACGGGTGCGCCAGGGCCTGACCGCCGACCAGCTCCCCGGACTCGGACAGTTGCTTCATGATCTCGTCGACCTCGCCGAAGATCGCGTTCCGGTCCGCCTCGGACAGCTCCTCGACGAAGCCGGGCCGGTTCCAGATCAGCAGCATGTACTTCACGGTCCACTCCTCGGGTACGGGCCACCGGCGGTGGCGCCTCTCGCAGACGGGTCGGAGCCGGGACGTCCGATCCGACATCCTCCCCGAGAAAAGTCAGCGACCCCGGCGTACCGGCCGGCGCGCCGGGGCGCCGACGTCGAGCGAGGCCCGGTCGGCGGCCGACGTGCCGGAGGTCCAGCCCTCGGCGTCGCGCACCTGGAGCCGGTGCCGGGTGACGCCGGGAAAGAGCTGGTCGACGCGTTCCTGGACGGCCTCGGAGCGGGCGGCGAGCACCGGGAGCAGCGCGTCGCCAGTGCGCTCCTCGGCCGCCGCCCGGTCCGCCGCCGCGGTCACCGCCCGCAGCCGCTCGCCGATCCGCAACGCGAACGCGTTGAGGAAGGACTCGTCGTAGCCCTTGGTACGCCGGCCACTGCCCGCGCGCCGTTCGCCCCGGCCGCGCAGCATCGCCGCGGTGGCCTGCACCAGCAGCGAGGTGTGCAGCAGCTCGACCGCCGCCAGGTCGGTGGGGAAGCCGAGCACGGTGGCGAAGCCGAGGTCGTCGGACCACACCGACTCGCACCGGTTCGCCGCCGCCACCTCCTGGATCAGCAGCGCCTTCGCCGCCGCGTACGGGGCGTCGGTGCCGAGCCGGATCCCACCGGGCCGGTCCGGGCGCTCGGCGGTCGCGTCGAGCAGGGCGGCGTCGATGCTGTGCCGGGCCATCAGCTCCTGCGCCTTCCCGGTGAGCGCCTCCGCCTCGGCGGGGAAGGTGGTCGACTCCGCCTTGGCCAGCAGGGCGCGTACCCGGTCCAGCATCCGCGAGCCGGTGCCCGGCGCGACGGCGCGCGGGGCGGCGGCCGGCCCGCCCGGCGGCGGGCGGAGCACCGCGATCGGCGGCAGCCCCTCGACCAGCCCGAGCGCGTCGACCGCGTCCCGCAGCGCGGTGATCCGGTCGCCCCCGGCCCGGCGGTCCAGCCAGCCCGCGTCGCCGTCCCAGCGCGCGTCCAGCTCGGCGAGTTGGTCGTCGAACCACTGCGGGACCGGGCCCGGCTGCTCCCGCCGCTGGGCCGCCAGCACGTCCCGGAGCAGCCGGCCGCCCCGGGGGTCGAGCCGCCGGGTCGCGATCCGGTCCAGGTCGGCCGGCTGCCAGCCCCGCGGCCAGAGCCGCCCGACGCCGCGGACCAGGCGGGCCAGCAGCGCCGCGTCCACCGCCGGGCCGTCGCCGACCACCAGCCGGTCGAGGGCGCGTTCGGCCGCCCGTACGTCGGTGCCGCGCGTCGCCGCGAGGGCGTCGGCGAGCAGCTGCTCGGCGTCCGGCACGGGTGGGCCCCCTCTCCTCGCGGTCGTCGCGTGATCCACTCGGGGCGCGGCACGTTGCGCCGCCCGGTCCGTCCCCGGCCGTCCCCGAGGCGGCCCGGGCGTCCGGGCGTCCGGGCCCTCGCCGTACCGGGACAGCGCGAGATGCCGCATCCGGTCGGCGCGGCGGGCCGCGCCCCGAGGAGGGACGGTACCGGCGGTCCGGCTGCCGCCGCTCGTGAGCGCGCTCACCCGGGCGTGCGATCGAGCTGCTGGTGCAGCTCGACCGGGGCGGAAGGGACGGCCGGGCCGGTCCCCCCGGTCAGGGGAACCGGCCCGGCGACGGTCACCGCTGGAGCAGGGCGAAGACTCCCCAGCCCAGGTACTCCCGCTGGTAGCGGACGTGCCGGAGCGGGTCCTCGGTCAGTTCCCGGCGCAGCTCCCCGGCCAGTTCGTCGTCGGGGTGGGCGTCCAGCCAGCGGCGCAGGTTGAGCCAGTGCGCCGCCGCGTACCGGTCCCAGCTGTCCTGGTCGGCGAGGACCATCTCCACCAGGTCCCAGCCGCACTCCCCGAAGAGGCCGACCAGCCCGGGGAGGTCCCGGAACTCGTCCCGGGACCGGGCGTGGCACCCGGCCACCGTCTCCTCGTCGGGCGGGTCGAGCCGCCAGTAGGGCTCCCCGACCAGCGCCATCCCGCCGGGGCGCAGGCTGCGCCGGAGGATCTCCAGGGTGCCGGGGACACCCTCGCCGATCCAGGTGGCGCCGACACAGGCGGCCAGGTCGACGGGCTCCTCGGGTACGAAGGTCGCGGCGTCGCCGTGCACGAACCGGACCCGGTCGGCGACGCCCAGTTCGACGGCGCGCTCCCGGGCTGCGGCGGTGAAGGCGGTGCTGATGTCCACGCCGGTGCCGGTCACCCCGTGGTCCCGGGCCCAGGTGCAGAGCAGCTCGCCCTTGCCGCTGCACAGGTCGAGGATCGACGTGCCGGGCGCGAGCTTGATCGCCCGACCCAGGGTGGCCAGCTTGCCGGCGTCGAACGGATTGAGGATCCGGAGGTCGCCCTCGCGGATGACGAAGCTACGTGGCAGATCCAATGTGGTCACTCCTGAAGGTGGTCTGGTTGGGTAGGTCGATTCGCTTGATCGCGCTCGGCACGGGCACCAAAACACCCTCTTCGCATCTCGGAGTGACGTCGCGGCGACGTTAGTCGTCATCCGGCGGAGCACCAACCGAAATACCCCGGTGGGTCGCCCACACCGGCGCCGGCCCCGAGGTGTCGGCCGTACGGATATCTGCTGTGGTCAATGTCACGTTAGCGTCTCCGCACGTCGGCAACCGCGCCGGCGCTCCGACGGGAGAACGCCATGAAGACACCGTGGAAAGCCGCCGCCACCCTCGCCGCGGCCCTCCTCCTGGTCCTGCCCGGTGGCACCGCCGCCCGGGCGGCGGGCACGCCGTACACCAAGACCCCGGTCGCCGGCTCGCTCCGCAGCTATCCGGTCTCCGCCGTGTACGTCGCCGGGGTCTCCTCCGGCGGATACCTGGCCACCCAGTTGCAGGTCGCGTACTCGGCGCGGATCCGGGGCGCGGCCGTCTTCGCCGCCGGCCCGTACTACTGCGCCCAGAACAACGTCGCCCAGGCGCTCTACGGCTGCGGCGACAACATCTACCCGACGTACGTCTCCACCCTGGAGAGCTACACCCGCACCTGGGCGTCGTACGGCTGGATCGACGGGACCGGCAACCTCTCCGGCCAGCCGGTCTACGTCTACCACGGCGGCAGCGACAACACCGTGAAGAAGTCCGTCACCGACGATCTGGTTCGCTACTACCAGGACTTCGGCGCCAGCGTCCGCTACGACAGCGGCAGCGCCGCCGGCCACGCCTGGGTCACCCCGTACGGCACCGTCGGCTGCACGGCGACCGCCTCGCCGTTCCTCAACGACTGCGGCACCGACCCGGAGGGCAGCTTCCTCGGCAAACTGCTCGGCTCGGTCTCCGCCCCGAACACCGGGCCGCTCGGCGGCACGCTCATCCGGTTCAGCCAGGACACCTTCGCCACCAACGGCTGGGCCAACGGGCTGAGCATGGACGCCAACGGCTTCGCGTACGTGCCGAGCGCCTGCGCCGCCGGCCAGACCTGCCGGCTGCTGGTCGCCCTGCACGGCTGCGCCCAGGGGTACGCGAAGGTCGGCACCGCGTTCGTCGACCGGGCAAACCTCAACCAGTACGCCGACACCAACCGGCTGATCGTGCTCTACCCGCAGGCCATCGCGACCGGGGTGAACCCGAACGGCTGCTGGGACTGGTGGGGCTACCTCGGCGCCACCAACTACCCGATCAAGGGCGGCTACCAGGTCGAGACGATCATGAACATGGTCCGCCGCCTGGACGGCTGACCCCGTCCCCGGCGCGCTCGGGCCGGACCGCCCGGATTCACGGAAAGAGTGGCCATGGCACGCGCCATGGCCACTCTTTCGGCGAAAGTGCGGCCAACCGAGGCGGACCGGGCCTGCGTGAAGAGCGCGTCAAGAAATCGGGTGCCGCCGTCACGGTTCCGTTATGACCCCTGTCCGTCCGGCCGGTGTGGCGTTGTGATTGCCCGGCGCGACCGGGAGGCGGTCGCGGGGACGTCCGCAAGGGGAGTCAGCCGTGTCTGACCTGGTGTTCGTGCTGATCACGGTGGGGCTGTTCGCAGCGCTCGCCCTCGTCGTGCGCGGGGTGGAGAAGCTGTGAGCGCGGTGAACGCGGTCGGTCTGGTGCTGGCGATCGGCCTCGGCGTGTTCCTGGTCGTCGCCCTGCTCTTCCCGGAGCGCTTCTGATGACCACGACAACAGCCGGTGTCGTCTTCCTGCTGCCCCTGGCGGCGGCGCTCGTCGCGGTCCACAAGCCGTTCGGCGACTACATGTTCCGGGTGGTCTCCGGCGCCCGGCAGTCCCGCGTCGAGCGGGGGATCTACCGCCTGGTCGGGGTGAACCCGGCCGCCGAGCAGACCTGGGCCGTGTACGCCCGCAGCCTGCTGGCCTTCTCCGCGGTGTCGATCCTGTTCCTGTACGCGTTCCTGCGGCTGCAGAACCACCTGTGGCTGTCGCTGGGTTTCCCGCCGGTGATGACCCACGGCGCCTGGAACACCGCGGTCTCGTTCGTGACCAACACGAACTGGCAGTGGTACTCGGGTGAGTCGACCATGGGCCACCTGGTGCAGATGGCCGGGCTGGCGGTGCAGAACTTCCTCTCCGCCGCGGTCGGCATCGCCGTGGCGGTCGCCCTGGTCCGCGGGTTCGCCTGCAGCCGGACCGGCGAACTCGGCAACTTCTGGGTCGACCTGACCCGGATCACGCTGCGGATCCTGCTGCCGATCGCGGTGCTCGGCGCGCTCGCCCTGATGTTCGGCGGGGCGGTGCAGAACCTCTCCGGCGGCACCGACGTCACCACGCTGACCGGCGGCACCCAGACGATCACCGGCGGGCCGGTGGCCAGCCAGGAAGTGATCAAGGAGCTGGGCACCAACGGCGGTGGCTTCTACAACACCAACAGCGCCCACCCGTTCGAGAACCCGACGACCTGGACGAACTGGCTGGAGATCTTCCTGATCCTGGTGATCCCGTTCAGCCTGCCCCGCGTCTTCGGGCGGATGGTCGGGCAGAGCCGGCAGGGCTACGCGATCGCGGCGGTCATGGCGATCCTGGCGCTGGCCAGCGTCACCCTGACCAACGTGTTCGAGCTGGCCGGGCACGGCACCGTCCCGCAGGCGGTCGCCGCCGCCATGGAGGGCAAGGACGTCCGGTTCGGCGTCTCGAACTCGGCGACCTTCGCCGCCGCCACCACGCTCACCTCGACCGGCGCGGTGAACTCCTTCCACGACTCGTACACCGCGCTCGGCGGGATGATGACCCTGGGCAACATGATGCTCGGTGAGGCGGCTCCGGGTGGCGTCGGTGCCGGCCTCTACGGCCTGCTGATCCTCGCGGTGGTCACCGTGTTCGTGGCCGGCCTGATGGTGGGTCGCACCCCGGAGTACCTGGGCAAGAAGATCGGCTCCCGCGAGATCAAGCTCGCCTCGCTGTATTTCCTGATCACGCCCGTCCTGGTGCTGGCCGGTACGGCGGCCGCCTTCGCCACCGGCAACAGCTCGACCGCGTTGAACGTCGGCCCGCACGGCCTGTCCGAGGTGCTCTACGCGTTCACCTCGGCGAGCAACAACAACGGCTCCGCGTTCGCCGGCATCACGGTGAACACGCCGTGGTGGAACACCGCGCTCGGGCTGTGCATGCTGCTCGGCCGGTTCCTGCCGATCATCTTCGTGCTCGCGCTGGCCGGCTCGCTGGCCCGCCAGAAACCCACCCCCGCCTCCGAGGGCACCCTGCCGACCCACCGACCGCTCTTCGTCGGGATGGTCGTCGGCGTCACCGTGATCCTCGTGGCGCTGACCTTCCTGCCCGCGCTCGCGCTCGGCCCCCTCGCGGAGGGGCTGTGACCACCATGAGGAACAAGGACATGTCCGTCACGCCCGTGACATCCGGCACCGGCGAGGAACCGGTCGCCGGCACCCCGGCCACCCAGGGCGACCGGGTTGGCGGGGGCCTGCTCGACCCGAAGCAGCTGATCCGGTCCCTGCCGGACGCGCTGCGCAAGCTGGACCCGCGCACCCTGTGGCGCAACCCGGTGATGCTGATCGTCGAGATCGGCGCGGTCTTCACCACCGTCCTGGCCGTGGCCGACCCGTCGGTGTTCGCCTGGGCCATCACCGTCTGGCTGTGGCTCACCGTGATCTTCGCGAACCTCGCCGAGGCGGTCGCCGAGGGGCGGGGCAAGGCGCAGGCCGCGACGCTGCGGCAGGCGAAGAAGGACACCATCGCCACCCGGCTGATCGGCTGGACCCCGGGCGCGCCGGCCAACCGCTATCGGGACGAGGCGGTGCCGGGGCCGGAGCTGAGGCAGGGCGACATCGTCCTGGTGGAGGCCGGGCAGATCATCCCGGGCGACGGCGACGTGGTCGAGGGCATCGCCAGCGTCGACGAGTCCGCCATCACCGGCGAGTCCGCGCCGGTCATCCGGGAGTCCGGCGGTGACCGCAGCGCGGTCACCGGCGGCACCAAGGTGCTCTCCGACCGGATCATCGTCAAGATCACCCAGAAGCCGGGCGAGAGCTTCGTCGACCGGATGATCGCCCTGGTCGAGGGCGCCAACCGGCAGAAGACCCCGAACGAGATCGCGCTGAACATCCTGCTCGCCGCGCTCACGATCATCTTTCTGCTGGCCGTCGTCACCCTCCAGCCGCTGGCGATCTTCGCCAAGGGCTACCAGGCGGCCGCCCCCGACACCGGCGCGATCACCGATGCCGGCGTCACCGGCGTGGTCCTGGTCTCCCTCCTGGTCTGCCTGATCCCGACCACCATCGGGGCGTTGCTGTCGGCGATCGGCATCGCCGGCATGGACCGGCTGGTGCAGCGCAACGTGCTGGCCGTGAGCGGCCGGGCGGTCGAGGCGGCCGGCGACGTGAACACCCTGCTGCTGGACAAGACCGGCACCATCACCCTGGGCAACCGGCAGGCGGACGAGTTCCTCCCGGTGACCGGCGTGACCGCGGGCGAGGTCGCCGACGCGGCGCAGCTGTCCAGCCTCGCCGACGAGACGCCCGAGGGCCGCTCGATCGTGGTGCTCGCGAAGAACGAGTTCGGGCTGCGCGAGCGGGAGCCGGGCCTGATCCCGCACGCCACGTTCGTGCCGTTCACCGCCCAGACCCGGATGAGCGGCGTCGACCTCGCCCCGGACAGCACCGCCGACGGCGGTGCCACCGGGCCGACCCGGCGGATCCGCAAGGGCGCCGCCGGCGCCGTGATGAAGTGGGTCCGGGAGAACGGCGGCCACCCCACCGAGCAGGTGGGGCAACTCGTTGACGAGATCAGCGGCATCGGTGGCACCCCGCTCGTCGTCGCCGAGCACGTCGCGGGCGAACCGGCCCGGGCGCTCGGCGTCGTCCACCTGAAGGACATCGTCAAGACGGGGATGCGGGAGCGGTTCGACGAGATGCGCCGGATGGGCATCCGGACCGTCATGATCACCGGCGACAACCCGCGTACCGCCAGGGCGATCGCGGAGGAGGCCGGGGTGGACGACTTCCTCGCGGAGGCCACTCCGGAGGACAAGCTGGCCCTGATCAAGAAGGAGCAGGAGGGCGGCCGGCTGGTCGCCATGACGGGGGACGGCACCAACGACGCACCCGCCCTCGCCCAGGCGGACGTCGGCGTGGCGATGAACACCGGCACGTCGGCCGCCAAGGAGGCCGGCAACATGGTCGACCTCGACTCCGACCCGACCAAGCTGATCGAGATCGTGGAGATCGGCAAGCAGTTGCTGATCACCCGGGGCGCGCTGACCACGTTCAGCATCGCGAACGACGTCGCGAAGTACTTCGCGATCATCCCGGCGATGTTCGCCGGCATCTACCCGAGCCTGGACGCGCTGAACATCATGCGCCTGGCCAGCCCGGAGTCGGCGATCCTGTCGGCGGTCATCTTCAACGCGATCGTCATCGTCGCGCTGATCCCGCTGGCCCTGCGCGGCGTGCGCTACCGGCCGGCGAGCGCGTCGCAGCTGCTCAGCCGCAACCTGTTGCGCTACGGCCTGGGCGGCATCATCGTGCCGTTCCTCGGCATCAAGCTCATCGACCTGCTCATCCACTTCATTCCGGGGATCTCGTGATGCGCCTCCCTGGCTGGCTCGCCCAGCATCTGGCCGCGCTGCGCGCGCTGCTCGTGTTCACCGTCCTGCTCGGCCTCGCGTACCCGCTGGCGCTGGTCGCCGTCGGCCGGATCCCGGGCCTCGCCGGCAGGGCCGACGGCTCGCTGGTGAGCGTCAACGGCAAGACCGTGGGCAGCTCGCTCATCGGGCAGTCGTTCACCGACGCGGACGGCAACCCCGTCCCGCGCTACTTCCAGTCCCGGCCGTCGGCGGCCGGCGACGGCTACGACCCCACCGCCACCGCGGCCAGCAACCTGGGCCCGGAGAGCGTGGTCGACACCATCGCCGCCAACCCCGACGACGCCAGGCAGAGCCTGCTCACCCAGGTCTGCGCCCGCAGCAAGGCGATCGGCGAACTCGACGGGGTCGACGGGCGTCGGCCGTACTGCACGCCGGACGGCGTCGGTGCGGTGCTGGCCGTGTTCCGGGCCGACGGGCTGACCGGCCCGGTCACCCGGGTGGTGAGCGTCAACCAGGTCGCTCCGGCCACCCCGTTCGTCGCCAGCTATCAGGGGCTGCCGGTGGAGCTGGCCCAGCCCGGCCACGACTACGTCGCCGAGGGCGGCGTGATCACCCCCATCCGGGGTGACGCGCCGACCGAGCCGGCGGTGCCGGCCGACGCGGTCACCGCCAGCGGCAGCGGCCTCGATCCGCACATCAGCCCGGCGTACGCGGAGATCCAGGTGGCCCGGGTGGCGCGCGAGCGGGGTGCGGACCCGGCGGCGGTCCGCCGCCTGGTGCGGGAACACACCAGCGACCGGGCGCTCGGCTTCATGGGCGAGCCCGCGGTCAACGTGCTCGAGCTCAACCTCGCGCTCGACCGGGAGTTCCCCGCCCGCTGACACAGTCAAGAAGGGGCTCGCCAGGCGCTGAGAAGGGGCCCCTCCTTTCATCAATCAGGGAGGATTGTTCCCGTGCCAAGGGGAGAACTCCGCATCCACCTCGGGGCCGCCCCCGGCGTCGGCAAGACGTACGCGATGCTGGAGGAGGCCCAGCGGCGGGCCGAGCGGGGCACCGACGTGGTGATCGGTCTGGTCGAGACCCACGGCCGGCCGCACACCGCGGCGATGATCGGCGATCTCGAGGTGGTGCCCCGGCGCACCGTCGGCTACCGGGGCGTCGAGTTCACCGAGATGGACCTCGCCGCGGTGCTGGCCCGCCGGCCCGAGGTCGCCGTGGTCGACGAGCTGGCGCACACCAACGTGCCCGGCTCCCGCCACGAGAAGCGCTGGCAGGACGTCCAGGAGCTGCTCGACGCCGGGATCAGCGTGCTGACCACCGTCAACATCCAGCATCTTGAGTCGCTCAACGACGTGGTCGCGCAGATCACCGGCATCACCCAGCAGGAGACGGTGCCGGACCAGGTGGTCCGGGCCGCGGAGCAGGTCGAGCTGGTCGACATGACCCCGGAGGCGTTGCGCCGGCGGATGGCCCACGGCAACATCTACCGCCCCGACAAGATCGACGCGGCGCTGGGCAACTACTTCCGGGTCGGCAACCTGACCGCGCTGCGCGAACTGGCCCTGCTCTGGCTCGCCGACAAGGTCGACGAGCAGCTCGACGCGTACCGCGCCCAGCAGGGCATCTCGGCCACCTGGGAGGCCCGGGAGCGGGTGGTGGTGGCGCTCACCGGCGGGCCGGAGGGGGAGACCCTGATCCGGCGGGCGGCCCGGATCGCGGCCCGCAGCAAGGGGGCGGACCTGCTCGCCGTGCACGTGGCCCGCAGCGACGGCCTGGCCGGGGCCGACCCGGCCCAGCTGGCCCGACAGCGGGTGCTGGTGGAGAGCCTGGGCGGCACCTACCACCAGGTGCTCGGCACCGACATCCCGGCGGCGCTGCTGGACTTCGCCCGCGGCGTCAACGCCACCCAGCTCGTGCTCGGCGCGAGCCGGCGGGGACGGTTCGCCCAGGTGCTGTCCCGGGGCGTCGGCGTCACCACCACCGCGCTGTCCGGCCCGATCGACGTACACCTGGTCACGCACGCCGAGGCCGGGCGGGGCCGGCGCGGCGCGGCGGTGCCCGCCGCGCTGTCCCGCCGGCGCCGGCTGCTCGGGTTCGCGCTCGCCGTGCTCGGCATGCCCGCCCTGACCGGGCTGCTGTGGGTGCTGCCCGACCTCATGCTGACCAACGACATCCTGCTCTTCCTCGCCGGCGTGGTCGGCGTCGCGCTGGTGGGCGGCCTGTGGCCGGCGCTGGTCGCCGCCCTGGGCGGTTCCCTGCTGCTCAACTGGTTCTTCACCCCACCCTTCTTCACGCTCACCATCGCCGAGGCGGACAACCTGCTCGCGCTCGGCGTCTTCGTCGGCGTCGCGGTCGCGGTGAGCTGGGTGGTCGACGTGGCCGCCCGGCGTACCCGGGAGGCGGCGCGGGCCTCCGCCGACGCGCAGACCCTGGCCACCGTCGCCGGCGGGGTGCTGCGCGGCGAGCGGCCGCTGCGGGCCCTCCTGGACCGGCTGCGGGAGACCTTCGCGCTGCGCGCGGTGAGCGTGCTGGAGCTGGTCGCCGAGGCCGAGGGACGCCCCGGCCGGGCCCGGGAGGAGGCGGCCTGGCGGGTCGTGGCCGCCGTCGGCGACGCGCCGCCGGGCAGCCCGGGCGCCGGGGAGACCGCCGTGCCGGTGGACGAGCGGCTCACCGTGGTGCTCGCCGGCCGGCGGCTGGAGGCCGCCGACCGGCGGGTGGTCGAGGCGTTCGCCGCCCAGGCCGCCGTCGCGCTCCGCCAGGAACGCCTCGCCGAGGAGGCCGCCGCCGCCCGGCCGCTCGCCGAGGCCGACCGGATGCGCACGGCGCTGCTCGCCGCGGTCAGCCACGACCTGCGTACGCCGCTGGCCTCGGCGAAGGCGGCGGTGAGCAGCCTGCGCAGCCACGACGTGGAGTTCGGCGCGGAGGACCGCGAGGAGCTGCTGGCCACCGCCGACGAGTCCCTGGACCGGCTCGGCCGGCTGGTGGCGAACCTGCTCGACATGAGCCGGCTCCAGGCCGGCGTGCTCGGCGTGACCGCCACCGCGGTCGGGCTGGAGGACGTCGTACCCCGGGCCCTGGACGAGCTCGGAGCGGCGGCCGCCGACGTCGCCACCGACATACCCGCCGACCTGCCGGCGGTCACCGCCGACCCGGGCCTGCTGGAACGGGTGCTGGTCAACGTCGTGGCCAACGCCCTGCGGCACAGCCCGCCCGGGCAGCCGCCGACCATCACCGCCAGCGCCCATGCCGGGCAGGTCGAGCTGCGGGTCATCGACACCGGCCCGGGCATCCCCGAGGATCAGTGGGAGCACGTCTTCCTGCCGTTCCAGCGCCTCGGCGACCGGGACAACCAGACCGGGGTGGGCCTCGGGCTCGCGCTGTCCCGCGGACTGGCCGAGGCGATGGGTGGCAGCATCACCCCCGAAACCACCCCGGGCGGAGGGCTGACCATGGTGCTGCGGCTGCCTGCCGCCGAGGCTTCGGAAGGGGCGCGCCCATGACCCGGATCCTGGTCGTCGACGACGAACCGCAGATCCTGCGTGCCCTGCGGATCAACCTGCGCGCCCGCGGCTACGACGTCCAGGTCGCCGAGGACGGAGCCACCGCCCTCAAGGCCGCCGCCGGCCACCCGCCGGACCTGGTGGTGCTCGACCTCGGCCTGCCCGACCTGGACGGCGTCGAGGTGATCCGCGGCCTGCGCGGTTGGACCACCGTGCCGATCATCGTGCTCTCCGGCCGGGCCGGCAGCGAGGACAAGGTCTCCGCCCTGGACGCCGGCGCCGACGACTACGTCACCAAGCCGTTCGGGGTGGACGAGCTGCTCGCCCGCATCCGCGCCGTCACCCGCCGGCTCGGCGGCACCACGCCGGCCACCCCCGTGTTCCGGATCGGCCGGCACACCGTCGATCTGGCCGACCGGACGGTCACCCGGGACGACGGCGCCGAGGTCAAGCTCACCCCCACCCAGTGGGCCATGCTGGAGCAGCTGCTCCGCAACCCGGGCAAGCTGATCAGCCAGCGGCAGCTGCTGCACGACGTCTGGGGCCCGGAGTACCACCACGAGACCAACTACCTGCGGCAGTTCATGGCACAGCTGCGCCGCAAGCTGGAGGACGACCCGGCCCGGCCCCGGCACCTGATCACCGAGCCGGGCATGGGCTACCGCTACCGCCCCTGACCGTGGCTGCCGCGGGTCAACTCGGGTCGGATGCCGCTCGCGCTCCGGGTTTCACCCACCCGGGCGGGGGAATCGGTGGCGGGACCAGGCCGGCGGGGCGGCGGCCGGCGGACGACCTTCGGGAGGACGATGGGCGACAACGGGTGGTCCGCCGATTCGGGAGGTTTCGGGCGCCGGCTGGACGAGCATGAGCCGGGCGGCGTGCCGCCGGAGCCGACCGAGGGCCGGATGGTGGACAGCGCCGTCTACGCCGACGGCCGGCGCCATGCCTCCCCGTCCACCCTCGGCGACACCTATCGATGCCTGCAGGAACTCGACGGGGCGATGGCCTGGATCGGGCTCTACCGGCCGAGCACCGCGCAGATCCGATCGCTGGCCCGGGAGTTCCAGCTGCACGACCTGGCGGTCGAGGACGCCATCAACGCCCACCAGCGCCCCAAGCTGGAACGCTACGACCACACCCTGTTCGTGGTGCTCCGGGCCGCGCGCTACATCGACGAGCGCGAGGAGGTCGAGTTCAGCGAACTGCACCTGTTCATCGGGCCGGGCTTCGTCATCACGGTGCGCCACGGCGAGGCACCCGATCTGGCCGCGGTGCGCCGCCGGCTGGAAGCCGACCCACCGGTCCTGGCGCTCGGACCCGAGGCCGTCCTGTACGCGGTTCTCGACCAGGTCGTCGACGGCTACGCGCCGGTGGTCGCCGGACTGGAGAACGACATCGACGAGATCGAGACCCAGGTGTTCGGCGGCGACCCCAACGCCAGCCGCCGCATCTACGAACTCAGCCGTGAGGTCATCCAGTTCCAGCGAGCCGCCCGCCCGCTGGCCAAGGTGCTCGACGCCCTCACCGGCGGGTTCGACGCCTACGGCACGGACGAGGAGCTACGCCGTCGGCTGCGCGACGTCTCCGACCATCTCACCCAGGTCGTCGAACGCGTCGACGGGTTCCGGCACCTGCTGCAGAACGTCCTCGCGGTGAACACCACGCTCGTCAGCCAGGCGCAGAACGAGGAGATGCGCAGCCTCACCGCCGCCAGCTACGCCCAGAACGAGGAGATCAAGAAGGTGTCCTCCTGGGCGGCGATCCTGTTCGCGCCCACGCTGATCGGGACCGTCTACGGCATGAACTTCACGCACATGCCCGAGCTCACCTGGCGCTACGGCTATCTGTTCGCCCTCGCCCTGATGGCCCTGGTCTGCCTGACCCTGTACCTGGTCTTCAAGCGTCGCGGCTGGCTGTGAGGCGGGCAGAGGAAATCACTTAGGACGATAGGGAACCGGTTCCACGCGTTCGGTCGGCTTGCCGCCAGTCGGATTGGTCGATCAGTCAGGCGACGGCCCCCGGGACGGCCGCGCCGTGATCCGATCGGTGGAGCGGGCGTGGCTCCGACGGTGGTGGGGCCCGCCGGTGGGGCCGGAATTGATGTCGAGCGGTGGATTTCGGCGGCCCTCGATACCGCCGAAGACCGCTTCCTCCTACCGTGACGTCCGGCACGCCGGCGGGTGGACGTCGCCGGGAGTCGACCCGGTGGCGCGATTCCGGCGCCTACAGGGGGTTCTCGATGCACGTTCGGAGCCGCGCCGTCGCGGGTCTGGTTGCCGGGGCTGTGGTGCTGCTCGGCCTGCCGGCGGCTGCTGCGGGAACGGTGGCGGGTATGCGCGCCACCGGTGTCGCGAGCACCACCGCTCGCACCGCCGCGGAAGCAGCCGGCGGTGATGCCGCAACCGCTGCCGCCCGTACGGTCGCCCTCGCGGCCCAACCGGTGCCGGGGGACACCCGGCTGGTGCCGAGCACGCCGCGCACCGACGTGCCACGGATCACCAACGGCGAGATCACGGACATCGCCCTGATCGGCAACCGGGTCTTCATCGCCGGCACCTTCACCTCGATCGCCAACGTCGGCGGGACCGCGGTCGCCCAGCGCTCGCTGGCCTCGTACAACATCGACACCGGCAAGATCGACATGGGCTTCCGGCCGACGTTCGACGGATCCGTCGAGGCCGTCGAGGCCTCGCCCGACGGATCGTCGCTCTACGTCGCGGGATCGTTCAACACCGTCGGTGGGGTCGCGAAGCGGAAGATCGTCCGGCTCAACCCGACCACCGGTGCTCCCATCGCGGCGTTCACCGCAACCGCGAACGCCCGGGCGACCGCGCTGGCCGTGAGTAGGACCGCGGTGTACGTGGGTGGCCAGTTCACGACGGTGAACGGCGTGAGCCGCAGCGGCCTGGTCGCGCTCAACCCGACCACCGGCGCGGTGGACAGCGGATTCAACCTGCCCATGTCCGGCGGCATCGGCGTCGGCGGCATGCTCACCGTGCAGCAGCTCAAGCTGACCCGCGACGGCAGCAAGCTGCTCGTCGTCCACACCGGTCGCCAGATCGCCGGTCAGGACCGCTACGGTGTCGCCCTCGTCAACACCGCCACCAAGGCCCTCCTGCCGTGGCGCACCCGGTTGTGGGAGGACAACCTCTCCTTCGTCGGCGGCATTCAGCGGGTCTTCGCCGGTGACATCGCGCCGGACGACTCGTACTTCGTCGTCACCAGCGGCTCGGGCGGCGACCGCCCACCGATCAACGACACCGCCATGGCGTTCGCGCTGACCGGCAACGACAACGTCGAGCCGCTCTGGGTGTCCCGGCACTTCGACAGCGTCTACTCGGTCGCCATCACCGCCACAGCCGTGTACGTGGGCGGCCACTTCAGCTGGCAGGAATCGCCGACCGCCAACGTCCCCTGGCCTGGGCTCGACAACGTCGGGTACGGCACGGGCCAGGGCCTGAGCGGTTACGGCCTCGGCGACCAGGTGGTCCGCCGGGACCACCTCGGCGCGCTCGACCCGAAGACCGGCACGGCGCTGGAGTGGAACCCGGGCTCCAACTCGTACGAGGGGGAGAAGTACCTCCTGGCCACCGCGCGCGGTCTCTTCGCCGGTGGCGACGGCAACATCAAGGGCGGCAAGACGGTCGGGCGGGTCGGATTCTTCGACATCGCCAAGGCCCCGGCGCCCGCGCCGGTCGACACGACGATCGTCACGCCCGTCGAGGGCGCGGTGAAGAGCGCCAACAGCCCCTTCGTGATCGACGGCCAGGCGGTCGCGCCGACCGGCGTCACCCGGGTCCAGGTCGAGATCCTGAATGCGAAGAAGCAGTACCTGCAGGACGACCTGGTCACCTGGGGTGCCTCGAACAGCATCAACGCCACGGTCGCCACGCCGAACGCCACCTCCACCAAGTGGTCGCTGTCGGTGGCGCTGCCCCCCGGCGCGTACCAGATCCAGGCGAAGACGTTCGCCAACGGCGGCGCGAGCGACGCCACCAAGGCCATCAAGAAGATCGAAACCTTCCGGTTCGACGACCTGCCCCCGGCGACGAGGATCGACTCGCCGGTCGGTGGCCTGCTCGCCACGAAGAGCTTCATCGCCACCGGCACCGCCACCGACGACAAGGGCATCAGCTCGCTGATCTACTCGTTCCGCACCCCGAACAACCAGTACCTCCAGGACGACGGGACCGTCGCCCCGGTCTACAACACGTTCCGCGGCGAGCCGGACGTCATCGGCGCGCTGTCGACCACCTGGCAGTTCGAGGTGACCCTGCCCATCGAGGGCCAGTGGAAGATGACCGCCACGGCCGTCGACACCGCCGGTCAGAGCGACCTGCGCGGCGACACCCAGGACTGGACCATCTCGGCAACTGGCGTCCCGCCGACCGTGGCCATCAGCAGCCCGGCGGCGATGACCCCGCCCACCGCGGCCGCGCCGGTCACCGTCGCGCCCGGCGCCGCGATCACCTTCTCCGGTACGGCCAGGGACGACGACAGCCTGAAGTCGGTCGAGATCTACCTGCGCAACACCGCCACCCGGGAGGCGCTGGCCGCCGACGGCACGTGGGGCGCCGACTCGATCGCCGCCTACTACCGGATCTCACCGACGAACCTCAACGCCACCTCGTACAACTGGTCCTACACCACCGAGCCGCTCAAGCCCGGCGTGTACGACTTCCGGGTACGGGCCACCGACAACCTGGGCCTGACCACGACGAGCACCAACCTGGGCCGGCTCACGGTCACCGCCCAGGTGCCCGGTGACGCGTTCCCCAACGGTCTGCTGAACTTCACCGGCGTCGACCAGAACGTCGAGCAGCTGCACCTCGACCTGGCCGGCACGGCGACCGACGACAAGGGCGTGCAGGGCGTACGGGTGGCGCTGCGCGACCTGGACACCGGCCGGTACGTGCAGCCGAACGGCACCATGGCGGCGAGCTTCGCCACGGTGAACGCCAAGCTCGCCTCGCCCGGCGCGACGAGCAGCACGTTCACCCTGTCGATCGACCTGCCGACCAAGGGCGAGTACAGCGTCGAGGCGTGGGCGGTCGACACGGCGGGCCAGCAGGACGGCTCGACCGCCGGTGCCACCGCCAAGTACCTCGTGTATCCGGGCGACCTCGACCCGCGGCTGGAACCGAGCCTCACCCCGCAGGACGGGGCGGCCTACACCGGCCAGCGGATCGTGGTCAGCGGACGGGCCGTGGACGACATCGGAATGCTCCGGGTGGAGATCCAGATCGTCAACAGCGCGGGCCAGGGCATGAACGCCGCCGGTGGGTTCGGCGGTCTCCCCTGGATCTCCGCTTTCCTCACCAGCCCGGGTTCGCCGGGGTCGAACTTCGCGTACACGTCGCCGGTGATCCCGGCCGGCGCCTACACCGTGTCCATCAGGGCGGTCGACAACTACGGCCAGCTGCAACAGCCGCCGAAGACCGTCGCCGTGACCGTCAAGTAGGCCGATCGGCCGCAGACCGATCCGGCGGCCGCAGACCGACGGATCGGTCTGCGGCCGCCGGGGCTGCGGGCCCACATCGGTCGTGCTCAGGAGCCGATGGCGTCCAGCTCGACCAGCTCGTCCCGCGGAAGGGACAGCGCGGCGGCGGCAACGTTCTCGCGCAGGTGCGCCACGGACGAGGTACCGGGAATGAGCAGGATGTTCGGGGAGCGCTGCAGCAGCCACGCCAGCGCGACGGCCATCGGCGTGGCGTCGAGACGAACGGCGACCGCGGTCAGCTCCTCCGACTGGAGTGGGGAGAAGCCACCGAGCGGGAAGTAGGGCACGTAGGCGATGCCCTGCGCGGCGAGCGAGTCGATCAGGTCGTCGTCGTCCCGGTTCGCGATGTTGTAGAAGTTCTGCACGCACACGATCGGCGCGATGGACTGCACCTCGGCAACCTGGTCGGCGTTGACGGTGCTGAGACCCAGGTGCTTAATCAACCCCTCCTGCTGCAACTGCGCGAGCACCGTGAACGGCTCGGCGATCGACCCGGGAGTGGGCCGGTCGAACCCGCCGACGCGCAGGTTGACGACATCGAGCACGTCGAGTCCGAGGTGATCCAGGTTGTCGTGCACTGCCTGGCGCAACTGCTCGGGAGCCAGCGCCTGCGGCCAGTTCCCCTCGGCGTCGCGCAACGCCCCGACCTTCGTCACGATGTGCAGGCCATCCGGATATGGGTGCAGAGCCTCCCTGATGATCTGATTGGTGACGTACGGGCCGTAGAAGTCGGCGGTGTCGATGTGGTTGATCCCCAGCTCGACGGCCTCGAGCAGCACGGCCACGGCAGCGTCGCGGTCGGCCGGTGGGCCGAAGACGTGCGGGCCGGCCAACTGCATCGCCCCGTACCCCATCCGGCTGACGGTGAGATCCCCCATCCGGAACGTTCCGCCGGAAGGCATGGTCGGTGTCACGAAAAGTCCTCTCCGTTGTCGCGAATCCCGCGGGCTTCCCCGCCGACGCGGCCACGAAACCGCGGCGGCGTCAGCACGTCCTGGCTACAACACTCCGCCACGCCGCGCGTAACAGGCTGAACCCCGATGTTCCTGGGAGTGGGAGGGACAGGCAGGCCACGATCCACGTGGCTACCGCCGGTAACACCCGGCGGGCACGAAAGCCCGGGAAGGCAGCGGAGTGATCGTTGATCAGGGGTCTGACCTGGTGCCCCCGGCAGGATTCGAACCTGCGACACACGGTTTAGGAGGTGTGACGCGGCGGAAGCTGCTCGGCAGTGAGCTGGCACCGTCCGTGGGCCTCTCGCGGACTGGACGCGGACCGCTCCCCGTCACGGCAGCGCGAAAGGTCAGTGCGGTTGGCGGCATAGCGGGAACCGCAACGTGACGATCCCCGTCATAGAGCCGACGGTGTGACGGTCGGGAGGGCGCTAGATGCGTCGTAAGTTTGTCGTCGTGGTTGTCGCCGGAATGCTCACCGGTATTGCGGGCAGCGCTGCGGGCTGCGCCCGCAACAGTTCCGCCGGTTCGCCGGTCACCAACTCGCCGGTCAGCGTAGCGCCGGTTGGAGACTGGCCGGCCGGCGTTAAGGAGGCCGAGGTCTACGTAGAGGTGTTACGCAGGTATCTCGGCACGCCTGCGGAGAACTCTTTCCCTGCGCGGACCCTCAAGACGGTCTACGTGCTCGATCAGGCCCATCCGGACGCAGGAGATCCTCTCGGGAAGCATGAGCGGGGCACTCCAATTGCGCGGAACACCCAGCAGCAGGTAACGGCCTCTCTGGCGGCGGTAGCAAATGTGACTTTCATCGACGACGGGGAGGCAGTGATCGAGACGAGGGACGGCTGCCCACGAGTCAAGGACGGCGGCATCTTGATCACGCTGGGCACGGTGAACGGCGACGATCCTAAGGTGCAGGTCCCGATCACCGGCTTTGTCGCCTGCCTCGGCGCCACCTGGCTGACCTACGTGGTGCAGAACAGACCTGGTACCGGGTGGCGGGTGACGGGCACGACCGGCCCGAGTGCAATCTCATAAGCCCGCGAACGATCCCGCCGCGACTCCCCACCCCGTCTCACAGCCCTGGGACCGCCCAGTTGCGCGCGGGCACGCCAATGCCAGCGTGACGACCCGCCACGACGCCCGCGCGGTCGATGGCCGGGACGCTGAGGTCGCCCAGCACCTGGACGCGAGCCGGGCGAAGCTGGCTAGGCGATCGGGCACGCAGCGGGCACGGAAGTCCCGGAAGGCAGACCAGTGATCGTTGATCAAGGCGGTGACCTGGTGCCCCCGGCAGGATTCGAACCTGCGACACACGGTTTAGGAAACCGTTGCTCTATCCCCTGAGCTACGAGGGCGCGAGGGCCCAGTCTAGCGACCCGCGCATTGACCCGGGGTAGCAGGGAGTTGGCCGGCGTTGACCTGCACTGTCCCCGGCCGACTGGACCAGCCGATGACCACACGTCGACCACACGTGGCGCGCTGGCGGCCGTGATCCCTGACCCGCGTTGACCCAGAGTGGCGCCGGTTAACCCACGACGGCACCCGCTGGAGAGCACACACCCCGCACATCATCAAGATCAGCCGTCGTTGCTTGCGCTCTCGAGGGAGGGCCAACAATGCGGCAGCCAAGCCCTCAGCGGTGACGTACGACGAGACACTTTATCAACTAGAGCATCAGCACCGTAGTTAGATGATCTTGCAGCGAGCAGTGCCTTGCTCCGTTTGTGGGTGAATCCGTGTCCGTCCTTGACTGTCCGCGCGAGTTCCCCGGCGTTCGAGCAGCACCAGAGCAACCAACGGGGCCCAGCCCACGTCCAGACCGGGCCGGCGCCACTCGCTGCGTTGATGGTGTCAGCGGCCTTGGTGAGGAGGTTCGAGGACACGGCGGCGAGTATGGCTGCCGGGCTCGCCTCGCGCCGACATGCTGGCGTGACTTGTCATACCGCGCGGATACGGTCGCCTGCATGCCTACGGATACTGCGGCGCGGAACGTCCACTTCGTTCCCGGGGGTAGTGGCCATGCTGATCGGCACGTGAGGCTGGGCGCCGCGTGGCTTGTCAAACGGCCGGGGCACCGCGCGGTGTTCGTGCCCACGAAGCAGAACTTCGAGCGCAACGGGGCCCTGCCTCGACTGCTGCCTGGAGTGGCCGTGGTGACCGAGCCCGCACAGAGCAATCGGTCGTGGAACGGCGGCCCTCTGCTCGTGTGCTGACCCACGGAGAAGATGCTCGGCATGCTTGCCGGGCACTTCGGGCGACAGGTCACGTCCGTCTGCGTACTTGAGTGGGGCGATGATCGGTCGGTCCGGGCGTGGCTTGCGGCGCATCGCGCAGTCGACTGACTACTGGTGAACCGATCGCCTCGACGATCGAGCTGCCGCCGGTGGTGCTCGTTGCCATGCAACATCTGAACCTCGTGGTGAACCACGCAAACGGCCTCGCCGGGTATTACGACGAAGGGCTGGCGAACCAGACGCTGACGGAGTTGGTGCGGCACGGACACCGATTCGACGTCGACGACTTGTGTGCGTGGCCGCCCGCGAACGGGTTCACCGGCAGCGACGTGGAGCGGCTGCGGGACATGGCCCGCAAAGCCCTCGCAGGTCACCGCTTCCGCGCGAAAAGCGCCCCGCTGCGGTCTGGCATCGCTCAGATGTGGGAGGCCAAAACGCGCGGCGAATCGTACGAATGACTCGATGGATCGCTGGCAGAACCGGTTGGCGTCCTCGAAGCTCAGGTTGATACGTTGCGGGCTGGCCCTAGCAGAGAGGTCATCGCGTGAAGCTTGACTTGTGGGTCTCCGACCGGGATTTCCCTGCCCGCTCGCTGGAGGCCATCAAACTGGGAACGGACTGGACGCGAGTCGGCGAGGCAGCCAGCTCGCAGGAGGACCTGATCAAGCACGTGCAGCGGATGCTCGGGCTGCGAGGCGGCCAAGAGCGAAGCAAGGTCGCCTTCTACGCCAACCTTGATGCAGACCACCCTTGGACTTGTCAACTCGTCGTACGGCATCCGCAGGTTACTCACGGAGTGGGCCTACCGAGCACTTTCCGTTTTTGGCTCGCGGTCGACCTGTTCGGGGACCAGTCGAGGGTGGCGTTTTCCACCCAGCCTGCCGGTCTCGCCGTGTTGGAGCGTCGTCCTCCAGCACCGCACCCCGGGTTGTTGAAGCGGCCTATTGTCGTGCCAATGCAGATCAAGGCACCTCGGAACGAGAGGGCCCTCACGATCGTCACTGTCTGATCCTGGAAAGCGGGGCGGGCAATCCAGCATCGTCGCACCTGAATGCCGCGTGCAGTTGGATGGGTTACCCGCCAAGATCCACGTGCATCATTCATAGGTGCTTCAACGGACCCGCGGTACCGCCTTGCTCGCTGCGCTCCTCGTGCTTCAGCAGGTCCGAGGAGCAGCGCTACCCGTGTTGAAACAGCCCATTGGCCCTGGGCCAATCACTTGACGGCAACCCACCGACGGACCGCTGCGCAGAGCTGACGAACCAGGAACCCGACTCGACATCGATGGGCTCATCAACCCAAGGCTGCACGATGGCGGCGAGCTGCGCCGTCATGGGCCACACGTCCACGACCCACCCGTCGGGCGTCACCTCGACATGCCCGCGCAGCGGCTCGATGACCGCTGATGGCAGATCCCATGAGCGTTCGAGGAAATCGTCCACGCCGAACTTCTCAACCATGTTGACCACAACCACGGCGAGACTCTAGCCAAGACGCCCTGCCAAATCGTTCCATGATCGACAGGACAGGCCCTAGATGAAGATCATCTCCAACCGGCTCCGCCATTCCAGCCCACTCGAGCTCTCCTATGCCGCAACCGAAGCCACCGTGGCCGTGGCATCGCGACGGCGGGGTGGCGGGACGCAGCCCGCATAGACCTTATGTCTGCGCCAGCTTGGCCCGAAGAGATCCCGCAGGGTTAATTCGCAGCATTCCTACGCTGGCGAGCACCGGCCGCGCCGCTCAGAAGGTGCCAGAGGGCCAGCCGGCGCCGGGAACGCCGCCGTTGTCCGGCCGGCGTCCGAGTTCAGCACGCCACGCCCGTTCGGCCGCCGGCTACCCCACCACGGCCAAGCATGCTCCGCGTCCAAGCACCCCTGCTTTCAACCTGGTAAGCCCTTGCAGCGCTTCACTCATGAAGCCAGCGCGCATGGTCGACGTTCTGCTGCCATGCCGCCTGGAGCGCGGTGCTGATCAGAGGGCTCTTTCCATACCCCTCCCTTCCCGCAAAGAACTGGGAGGGCTGCCTGAACGACACGGCTTGATCCGGCCACACCCGGTCAGACCGGGTATGGACCGGCCTCTGCCTCCCGGATAGGGTAGGCGTCCCCGATGCGCTTATCGCTGGCTGTCGACTGGAGGTTTCACCTTGGCTGAGCCCTGGCTGTCCGCCGACGACATCGCTGCCCACCTTGGCGTCACGAAAGACACGGTCTACGCGTGGATCGCGGAGAAGGGCATGCCAGCCCACAAGCTCGGCCGACTTTGGAAGTTCCAAGCCAGCGACGTCGATGAGTGGGTGCGCGGCGGTGGCGTCGCCTCGTCGGGTGCCGATGCGCGACCGGACTGACCCTTGGCGCGACCAGTCGAGCCGCGGAAGTGTCGGTGGGTTGCCATGTCCTGAACGACTTGCCTGGAACTGGAAGGAGGTACCCCGGTGGGTGAGGCGGCCCCTACTACGCGCTATAAGCTCTCCTTCACTAGCGGGGCCCTCCTCGTGCGAGAGGCGATGATCGCCGCACCGCTGTATCTGCGTGAACGTGACTGGTCAAAGGTGCGCGCGCTGATCGAGGGCGACAACCTCCTGCAAGCCCGCACGGTTGCGTCGGGGCAGCGCTTTGCACGCGAGATTGTGCAGCGGCTTGCCGTACTCGGCGATGACGAGATTGAGCTGCTCATCGAGGCGTCGGCCACCGAACGTGGATACCTGCTGTGGGCAGCTGCCTGCCGTCGCTACGAGCTGATCGGCGAGTTCGCCGAGGAGGTCGTGCGCGAGCGGTTCCTCCTGTTGGCCTCGACGCTCACGTACGACGACTTCGACAGCTTTGTGCGGACTAAGGCGCTGTGGCACGAGGAGCTGGCCCAGATCAAGGACTCGACGCTGCAGAAGCTGAGGTCAAACGTGTTCAAGATGCTGCAGGAGGCCGAGTTGCTGTCGGAGGCGCGCTTCATCATGCCTGCCGTGTTGTCCGAGCGAGTTGCCGCCGTGCTCAGCGCTCGCACACCGAGTGATCTGCGGTTCTTCCCGACCCAGCAGACCGAAGGGCTGGGGGGCGCGCTGTGATCCCGAAGACTCTGCCTGAGCAGGAGGAGCATTTGTTCGCGGTGCTCAGCGGCCGACGCTTCCTGCAGATGGAGGGCCTGAGCAACGAGGTTCCGTTCTTCATCTACCCGTATCCGCCTGAGGATGCGCTCGCCGTAGCGGCGGCCAAGAAGCGGATCAGGAACCGGCTGTCCAACGCCGGCGTCACGGTTTTCGAGATCAACCTCTACGATCTGTCAGTCGAGCTGCTCAAGGAGCGGGGTGTCTGGGGCCGGGTCCTGGCCATCGAGCCGGATCAGGACAAGGCTGACTTTCGCGAGATGCTCCAGGGGATGCTCGACCCGCAGCTGCATATCGCCCCGGCGATCCGCGACCGGCTCGCGCAAGTGGACTTCGACATTTTCTTCCTCACCGGGATCGGCGAGGTCTTCCCGTACGTCCGCTCACACAACGTGCTGAACAACCTGCAGTCGGTGGTCAAGGGCAAGCCGATGCTCATGTTCTTCCCGGGCCGTTACGAGCAGTCCGACACGCTGGGCTCGTCGCTCGTGTTGTTCGGTCGACTCAAGGACGACCAGTACTACCGAGCCAAGAACATCCTGGAACAGGAGGCGTGAGCTCGATGCAGCTCAGCGAGATCTTCGCCAAGCCCATTCAGCGTCCGATCGAGGGCGTCATCAAGGCCGATGACGTCGCGCACCTGGGCACCGAAGTCGACGAGTACGTCTTAACCAACGAGGCCGCGAAGGGCCTGGAGATCCTCCTCGAGGAGTACACCTCCTACACCAACGCCAACGGCGTGTGGATCTCCGGCTTCTTCGGCTCCGGTAAATCGCACATGCTCAAGATGCTCGCCCACCTGCTCGGGGACGTCGAAGGCCAGGACTACCCGCGCCAGGACGTCTCCGACAGCTTCCGGGCCAAGGCACCGGACGCCTTCCTGCCCGGCTTGCTCGACAAGGCCGACCGCATCCCGGCCAAGAGCCTGCTCTTCAATATCGATCAGAAGGCCACCCTGATCAGCAAGGACCAGACCGACGCCCTGCTGAAGGTGTTCGTCAAGGTCTTCGACGAGAGTCGCGGCTACTACGGCAACCAAGGACACGTCGCCCGCTTCGAGCGCGACCTGGACAACCGCGGGCAGTACGAGGCGTTCAAGGAGGCGTTCGAGCGCATCGCCGGCATCCCCTGGACGCAGGGACGCGAGCAGAGCGCGTTGGAAGGTCCGAGCATCGACCGGGCCTTCGCCGAGGTGAACGGTGCGGCGGCCGACGGCATCATCAAGCAGTACAGCGCCTCATATTCGGTCTCGATCGAGGACTTCGCCGACGAGGTCAAGGCCTGGCTCGACAAGCAGGGCGACCGGAACTTTCGCCTCAACTTCTTCGTCGACGAGGTCGGCCAGTTCATCGGCTCGGACACCAAGCTGATGCTCAATCTGCAGACCATCGCGGAGTCGCTCAACACCAAGTGCGCCGGCCGCTCGTGGGTGTTCGTGACCTCTCAGGAGGACATGGAGAAGGTCATCGGCGACCGCACCAAACAGCAGGGGAACGACTTCTCCAAGATCCAAGCCCGGTTCAAGACCCGGCTGAAGCTCACCAGCGCCGACGTTGAGGAAGTCATCCGCAAGCGCCTGCTGGAGAAGAACGATGCGGCTGTGGCTGAGCTGAGCAAGATCTATGCAGACCAGCACGGCAACTTTAAGACGCTTTTTGACTTCGTCGACGGGGCCAAGAGCTACCGCAACTACACCGACGAGGCGCACTTCATCGGAACCTACCCGTTCGTCAGCTACCAATTCCCGCTGTTCCAAGCCGCGATCGAGGGCATCTCAGAGCACAACGTCTTCGAGGGGCGCAACAGCTCGGTCGGTGAGCGGTCAATGCTCGGCGTCGTCCAACAGGTCGCCAAGGACATCGGCAACGTCGAGGTCGGCCAGCTCGCGACCTTCGACAGCATGTTCGCCGGCATCCGCGCCTCGCTGAAGTCCGCCGCCCAACGTTCGATCGACGTCGCCGAGCGCAACCTTGACAATCAGTTAGCGGTCCGGCTCCTCAAGGCGCTCTTCCTCGTCAAGTACGTCGAGAGCTTTCAGGCGACCCCGCGCAACCTCACGGTGTTGGTGTACGACCGCTTCGGCCTCGACCTCCCCGCCCTGTCAGTCCAGGTGAAGGAAGCGCTGACCTTGCTGGAGTCGCAGACCTACATCCGGCGTAACGGCAACGCGTACGAGTACCTGACCAACGAAGAGCAGGTCATCGAGGAAGAGATCAAGAACGTCGACATCGACGCCTCCGAGGTCAGCGGCCGATTATTCAAGATCCTGTCCGGCGATGTCATCAAGAGCAACAAGATCCGCTATGCCAAGAACGGGCAGGACTTCCCATTCGGGTTCAAGCTCGACGACCAGGCTCATGGCGCCCAGCGGGAGCTGGCGGTCCACTTCATCTCGCCGGAGTACCCGTACTCCCCGGAAGAGATCCGCATGCACAGCGCGGGCAAGGATGAGCTGCGCGTCATCCTCGACCCGGACGCCCGGGTGCTGTCAGACCTGCGGCTGCTGATCAAGACCGAGAAGTACATCAAGCGCAAGCAGGGCACCTCGATCTCCGTGATCGAGGACCAGATTCTGCGCTCCAAGGGCGCGCAGAACATCGACCGGGAGAAGGAGCTCATCCAGCGGGTGCGCGGCTCGGTCGGCAAGGCCACCCTGGTCATCAACGCCGCAGACATCACCTCAAGCTCCCAGGAGGCGCTCACCCGGGTGACAGATGGCTTTCAGGACCTCATCAGCCGCACCTACACTCAGCTCAAGCTGCTCGGCGGTGTCACCTTCAGCGAGCAGCAGGTCGCCTCGGCCGCGAACCCCGACAGCGGCCTGTTCGAAGCCGGCGCCTTTACCAAGCTTCCTGCGGAGGAGGTGCTGTCGTTCGTCCTTCGCAAGGAGGCGCTCGGCGAGCAGGTCACGGTCAAAACCGTCGTCGACAGCTTCACGGCCAAGCCCTATGGCTGGGACCTGGCCTCGATCGAGGTTCTGATCGCGTACCTGATCGGCGCGTCCAAGGTCACACTGACCGTCGATGGCAACGTCCTTAAGCGGTCTGAGGTCGCCACGGCGCTGCGCAACACCCAGAAGCACGCCCACGCCGTGGTGTCGCCGCAGAAGACCTTCGACGAGCGCAAGGTGTCCGTCTTCCGCAAGTTCTGCACCGACTTCTTCGATGAAGCCAACGCGCCCAAGGACCCGCTGGAGCTCGCCCGGCACGGCGCCGACAAGCTAAGGGGCAAGCGCGACGAGCTCAAGGCGACCATGACGGGTTCCAAGTACCCATTCGTGAGCCAGCTCTCCGCCCCTATCGAGCTGCTCGACCAGGTGGTCGGCAAACCCGACGACTGGTACCTGACCGACTTCAACCTTGGCGACGACCTGCTCGACGCCAAGGAGAGCATCATCGACCCGATCCAGGCGTTCCTCAGTGGTGGCCAGAAGGTCATCTACGACGAGGCCGCCGACCTGCTGACCACTCACAGCAGCAACATCGGCTACCTGCCGTCCGGCAGCGACGTCTCGGTCCGTACGGCGCTGGACGACCCGAACGCCTTCCGCGGCAACAAAATGGCCCAGCTCAAGCAGGCCACCGACCAGCTGCGCGCCCAGATCGACGAAGTCGTCGCCAGCAACCGCACCAACGTCATCGAGGCGATCGAGGGACGTAGGGCCGAGATCGAAGCGAGCGCCTTCTACGCCAAGGCGATACCGGACGCCCAGGGGAGGGTGCTGCGCCGGGTCGACCAGATGGTCTCCCGTGTCCGCTCCCAGAACCAGGTTGCTCTCATCCGCGAGACCCGGTCGAGTTTCGAGGAGACCGTCTACCCGGGCCTGCTCGACCAGCTAGCAGCTTCTCAGCAGGAAGACGGCGACGGTGATGGCGGCACGCTACCTCCGCCGAAGCAGACCGTGTCGGTCAAGACCATCTCGGCCACCGGCGTTTACGGGGTGCTGGAGACGGAGGAGGACGTCGACCGCTACCTCGGCGCGCTGCGCACGGCACTTGTCCGGACCCTGAACGACGGAAAGCGAATCTCTCTCTGATGGAAACCGCACCGCTGAAGTCGTTCGCCGCCTGGGCACGTACGGCGCTTATTCGTGAGGTGACCGCCCGTATCGCCGTTGTGTTGGCCCCTGCCTCGCCCGAGCGGGTGGAGCAGCCCACGGTCGTCGAAGCCCTGGAGAAGGCGGTCAGCGCAGCAGGTGGCGAAGACAAGGGCAGGGCAGTGGTCGCACACCGGGTCGCCTACACCTGGTTTAACCGCATCATCGCTCTTAGGTTCATGGATGCTAACGGCTACACCGACATCGGTGTCGTCTCCCCGCGGACCGGCCTCGAGATCGGCCAGCCCGAAATCCTCGCCGACGCCAAGCGCGGCAACATCGACGTGATGGTCGTCGGCACCAAGACTCGCGAAACGGTCATGGGCCTACTCAACGGCACCCGCCGCAGTGAGGACGCCCAGGGCGAAGCCTACGCCCGGCTGCTCGCGGACTACTGCCGCTACTGGAACCGCGCCATGCCGTTCATGTTCGAACGGGACTGCGACTTTACCGAGCTGCTCATCCCCGCGAACCTGCTCGCGGACGACTCGGTGCTCAACCGCGCGGTCGAGGTCCTGACCGACGACGTCTGCCAGGATGTCGAGGTCATCGGTTGGCTGTACCAGTTCTACATCGCGGAGCGGAAGGACGAGGTCTTCGCGGGCTTTAAGAAGAACAAAAAGGCCGGCTCCGACGAGATCCCTGCAGCGACCCAGCTCTTTACCCCACATTGGATCGTGCGCTACCTGGTCGAGAACTCGCTTGGCCGCCTCTGGATGCTCAACCACCCATCATCTCGCCTGGCCGAGCAGATGGAGTACTACATCGCCCCGGTCGATGACGAGACGGACTTCTTGAAGATCGGCAGCCCCGAGGAGCTCAAGGTTATTGACCCGGCGTGCGGGTCAGGCCACATGCTGACCTACGCCTTCGACCTGCTATATGCCATCTACGAGGAAGAGGGCTACGCCCCGGCCGAGATCCCTGGGCTCATCCTGACCAATAACCTCTACGGCGTGGAGATCGACCCCCGTGCCGGAGCGCTCGCGGGTTTCGCTCTCGCGATGAAGGCCCGGGCGCGGCAGCGCAGCTTCTTCAGCAAGCAGGTCGAACCGAACGTGTGCGTGCTCGAACCGATCCGCTTCATCCCGTCCGCAATCGACTTCCTGCTGACGCGCGACGGCGACCATACCGTGGAGACGGCGTTCTGGAACCAGTTCGAGCACGCCGACATCCTCGGATCACTCATTCAGCCCGACCGTGGCCTGGCGGCTGACCTCGGGCGGCACCTCGCACAGCTCGACGGCGGCCCGGACATGGTCATGGCCGACGCTGTCGAGCGGGCACGGCGAGTCGTGCATCAAGCAACGGTTCTGTCCGGCGAGTACGCCGTAGTGATTGCCAATCCGCCGTACATGGGCGCCGGGAACATGGGCGCTCTGATGACCGGATTCGCGAAGGACCACTACCCGACGAGCAGGACGGACCTGTTCGCCATGTTCATCGAAGTGTGTGTACGCCTGGCGGGTGGCTCGGGGCTGGTCGCCATGGTAACCATGCAGTCGTGGATGTTCCTCGCGTCTTTCGAGAAACTGCGGAAGTTCATCCTTCAGTCCTCGCCGCCCGCAGCCATGGCTCATTTGGGGGAGCGCGCGTTCGACTCGATCGGCGGAGCCGTGGTCTCCACGACCGCATTCGTCTTGCAGGCGGGCAGGTCGCCGAGCGAGGAGGGCACCTACCTGCGGCTGGTCGACGGCCGGACTGAGTCGGAGAAGTCACAGACGATGCTCGCCGCCGCGGCGGCCGCGAAAACCGGCGAAGGGCCGAATCTGTACCGGAGATCCGGTGACAGCTTCTCGCGGATCCCGGGCACACCGATCGTCTACTGGCTCTCGGAGGACATGAGCCGGGCCTTCGCCCTCGGGCGGCCCCTAGGCGAACTGGCCGAACTACGCGAGGGACTGTCCAGCTCGGACGCCGACCGATTCACCCGGCTGTGGTGGGAGGTTTCCCAGCGATCGTGCGACCTGAGCGCGCCCACCCCTGCCGCAGCCGAGGCCGGTGGCGCCAAATGGTTTCCGTTCAACAAGGGCGGCGAGTACCGCAAGTGGTACGGCAATCATGAGTACCTGATCAACTGGCAGAACGGCGGCCGGGAAATCCTTGCCGAGCGCCCCAAGTCCACCGTCCGTAGCCCTCAGTTTTACTTCCGTTCCTCGATCTCGTGGTCCAAGATCTCATCCGGTGCGCCCGCCTTCCGTAGCTATCCGGAGGGATTCGTTCTCGGATCTGCCGCCAAGTCCGTTTTCGTCAGCTCCGAGCGGGAGGCGAGCCTGATCATGAGCATCTGCAACTCGTCACTAATGCAGGCGCTCCTTCAAGCGAAGTCGCCGACCATGTCGTTTGTGGCCGAAGACGTCGGGAGCCTGCCGATCGTCAACTCTAAGGCGCCGGACGAGGTGCTCGCCTCGGTAGCGGAACTGCAGGCCAACTCGAAGCTCGACTGGGATCAGTCCGAGACGTCATGGAACTTCGCGTCGCCATCGTTTCTGGGCGGCGGTGTGCGGGTCGCGGAGACGGTCGACGAATACTGCCGCCGCTGGGACAGTCTCTCGCTGCGGCAGCAATCTCTAGAAGAGGCGAACAATCGGGCGGTCGCGGAGCTCTACGGGCTTGAGCACGAGGTGCGGTGGGAGGTGTCGCTGGATCGGGTTTCGCTGACTCGGAACACGGCCTTCAAGTACGCCGGCAAGCCTGCGTCGGAGCGTGCGGCGCTGTTCCGGCAGGATGTTACGAAGGAGCTGGTGTCCTACGCCATCGGCTGCATGTTCGGGCGCTACAGCCTGGACGAGCCGGGGCTGATCCTGGCCGATCAGGGTGCCACGCTGCACGACTACCTCGCCAAGGTGCCTGCTCCCACCTTTGCTCCAGACGAGGACAACGTCATTCCCGTCGTGGACGGCGACTGGTTCGAGGACGATATCGTTGCGCGCTTCCGCCAGTTCCTCCGGGCCGCCTTCGGTGATCAGCACTTCGAGGAGAATCTCCGCTTCGTGGCAGAGTCGCTCGGCGTGAAGGACATCCGCGACTACTTCGTGAGGTTGTTTTACAAGGACCACGTCCAGCGGTACAAGAAACGCCCGATCTACTGGCTCTTCTCCAGCCCCAAGGGCTCGTTCAACGCGCTCATCTACATGCACCGCTACACGCCCTCCACGGTATCGACGGTGCTCAACGAGTACCTGCGCGAGTTCACGGCCAAGTTGACCTCCAGCCTGCAGCAGCAGGAGCGCCTGGCCGCTGGTGGCGGGACGCCGCGTCAGCAGGCGGCCGCCCAGAAGGAGGCTGACCGGCTCCGCAAGGTGCTGCTGGAGCTCGAGGAGTACGAGCACGACGTTCTGTATCCGCTGGCGTCTCGGCAGCTCTCGATCGACCTAGACGACGGCGTGAAGGTGAACTACCCGAAGTTCGGCGCCGCGTTGAAGAAGATCCCCGGTCTTGAGGCAAGCGATGAGTGACGCTGCCACGGTCCGCCCGCACTTGGAGCGGTGGTTCGAGACCCGCCGGGTAGTCTTCTGGCACGACCCGGACGGCCAGTATGCCGCCGACCTGGACGATCTCGAGCTGCCGGGTGTCCAGACGATCCGCGTTGCCAACGACGAGTTCGGTATCAAGAACCGACTCCTGTACGACGAGCCGACGAGCAAGTTCCTCGTGTACCGCTCCGGTCAGGTGCCGACGGGCATCGGGAACTGGCTGCTTGACCTTGAGCTTGCCTACGGAGTCTTCACAGCCGATCGCACCACCCTCGTCGCGCAGATTCTCGGCCTCACTGGCACGGGCATCGACGAGGTCGTCCAGACTCACGAGAAGTTCTTCAACGCGACCAAACGCGTCCAAAGCCTCAAGGCTTTGCTGAGTCCCGAGGACGATTCCATCGACCTGCGCGCCAAGATGACCGCAGTGCTGCTTGGTCTCAAGGACGCCCACAGCCTGCTGGAGATCACCCGCACGCTGCTCACGGAGAACGCCCGAGGGCTCCACACGAAGTACGAGGCGCTCGTCGATTACGGCCTCGACGACTTCTTCTGGCGCGGCGTCGCCAGTATCTACGGCTACGAGTCGACCTCGCCGAGCATCGACGATCTCGTGCTGTGGATCTTCCGCAAGGCCATCGGTGGCTTCAAGTCTGACCGGCCGGGTGGCCTGCAAAACATCCAGCTCGACTTCGCGAGTCTGCGCAACGACCGGCGCAGCCAGGAGGCGCTTGCCACACTCGCCAAGCGCGCAGCACGTGACCTCGATTACGCCTCGATGATCGAGGATGCAAGCTTCCGTGATCTGGTGTCGGTCGACCTATTCGAGGAGACCGACCAGAAGATCATCAGCGACCTGGCGCGCGCCGTGGCCGAGCAAACCGTCACCCCGCGCGAGGTCGCCGAAGTCGTACGGGCGCGGCAGAGCAGCGTGTGGATCGACGGCTATCGGCAGCTTTACACAGCCGTCGCTAGCGCTTCCGAACTGCTGGGCGAGCTCGCTTCCCTGAACCTCGGGATGCAGTCGTTCGACGACGGGCTAGAGCGCTACCGCCGCGAGTGGTTCCGCATCGACCAGCTCTACCGCCAGTTCGTCTACGCGGAGCGCATGGCCGAATACCCGAAGCTACTGGAGGCGTTGCGAGAGCAGGTCGAGAAACGTTACACCAACAAGTTCGTCTACGAGCTGGGCAATGCCTGGCAGCAGCAAGTCGACCAGGTCGAGCGGTGGCGTTCGTCCGTACTCCGCTCCCAGGCGAGCTTCTACGCTGGCTACGTGGAGCCGCTCGTGCGCGACGGCGACAAGAAGGCCGTCGTCATTATCTCTGACGCGCTCCGGTACGAGGTAGCCGATGAACTCGGCTCATGCATCCGGCAGGAGGACCGCTTCGACGCCACACTCGACGCCGTCCTCGGAGTGTTGCCGAGCTACACCCAGCTCGGGATGGCGGCGCTTCTGCCGCACTCGACGCTCAAGCACTCCGCCGACGCCAAGACCGTGCTCGTGGACGACCAGCCGACGAGCGGCACCGCCTTCCGCGGAAAGATCCTCGAGAGCGTCGGCGGCACGGCGATCCAGGCCGAGGACTTCAAGGCCCTGAACGCCGACGAGCGACGCGAGCTCTACAAGGCCAACCGAGTTCTGTACGTCTACCACAACCGAATCGACGCCACCGGCGACAAGCCCAGCACCGAACGGCAGGTGTTCGAGGCCGTCGAGGACACGCTGCGTGACCTCGTCGACCTCGTGAAGAAGCTGGCCAGCGCCAACGCCACGAACATCTTCATCACGGCTGACCACGGCTTCCTGTTCCAGGACGAGGCTCTCGGCGACACGTTTGTCCTGTCCGCCCGGCCGCAGGGCGACGACCTCAAAGTCGTCAACCGACGGTACGTGCTGGGGCGCGGCCTCAAGGTCGACAACGCCTTCGCGACCTTCGATGCCGCCCAGCTCGGGCTCCAGAGCGACCTCGAGGTGCAGATCCCCAAGTCGATCCACCGACTCCGCCTCGCCGGCGGGGGAGCACGGTTCGTCCACGGTGGGGCGACGCTCCAGGAGATCGTCGTCCCCGTGCTGGCCGTCAACAAGAAGCGCAAGAGCGACACCAGACTGGTCAACGTCGAGGTGTGGCCCGAGTCCGACAAGATCACGACAGGGCAGGTCGTCGTCCGACTGTTCCAGTCCGAGCCAGTCACCGACAAGGTCCAGCCACGCACGCTCCGGGCCGGGCTCTACGTCGGCGAGACCCTGATCTCGAATCTCGCCCACCTAACCTTCGACCAGATCTCGGCCGACAAGCGAGACCGGTACCAGACCGCCCAGATGCTGCTCAGCCAGGACGCCAATGTCTACAACAACCGTGCCGTCGAGTTCCGCCTGGAGGAGCGCATCCCCAACACCAACCAGTGGCGCGTCTACGCGAAGGCGATCTACACGCTGAAGCGTTCGTTCGCCTCGGACTTCGACTTCTGAGGGGAAGGAGGCTCGGATGAGCGAGACCGAGAACGAGGCGCCCGACGCCAGCGCACCGCAGCAGAGCGACCTCGACTTCAAGATCAACCTTCTGTTCCCCGGCGTGGTCGTCCGCAAGGACCTAGTCAAGGCCGTCAAGGGCAACGCCATCGTGCCGACCTACGTGCTTGAATACCTGCTCGGGCAGTACGCGGCCTCCGACGACGAAGCCACCATCCAGGCGGGTATCGACACGGTGCGCAAGATCCTGACCGATCACTATGTGCACCGAAACCAGTCCGAGCTGGTGAAATCTACGATCCGCGAACGAGGGCGGCACCGCATCATCGACAAGGTGACCGCCACGCTCAACGAAAAAGCCGACGTGTACGAGGCAGAGTTCGCCAACCTCGGCATCAAGGGCGTGCTCGTCGAACCCGGGACGATCAAGGCCCATCCGAAGCTGCTCGTCGGCGGCGTCTGGTGCATCTGCGACATCGAGTACTTCCACAGCGACGACACGCGGTTCGTACCCTGGATTCTCGGCTCAATCAAACCCATCCAGTTGTCGAACTTCGACTTCGAGGGCTACCTGGCCGCCCGACGGGACTTCACCACCGACGAGTGGATCGACCTGCTAGTGCAGTCCATCGGGTTCAACCCCGAGCTGTTCGGCCGGCGAGCCAAGCTCATCCAGCTCGTGCGGCTCATCCCATTCGTCGAGCGCAACTACAACCTCGTGGAACTCGGCCCCAAGGGCACCGGCAAGTCGCACATCTTTTCCGAGTTCTCGCCCCACGGCATGCTCATCTCCGGCGGCGAGGTCACAGTCCCGAAACTGTTCGTCAACAACGCCAACGGGCGCATCGGCCTGGTCGGCTACTGGGATGTCGTCGCCTTCGACGAGTTCGCAGGCAAGAAGAAGCGCGCGGACAGGGCGCTCGTCGACATCATGAAGAACTACATGGCGAACAAGTCGTTCTCGCGCGGCGTCGAGACCCTCGGCGCGGAGGCGTCGATGGTGTTCGTCGGCAACACCTCACACACCGTGCCGTACATGCTCAAGCACTCCGACCTGTTCGACGAACTACCCGACAGCTACCACGACTCGGCCTACCTAGACCGACTGCACCACTACATCCCCGGCTGGGAGGTCGACACCATCCGCGGGGAGATGTTCTCCAGCGGCTACGGGTTCGTCGTCGACTACATCGCCGAGGTGCTCAAGTCGATGCGCTCGGCGGACTACTCAGACCGCTACCGGCAGCACTTCACGCTCTCGTCGGACATCTCCACCCGTGACCGTGACGGCATCCACAAGACGTTCTCCGGGCTGATGAAGATCCTCTACCCTCATGGGGAGGCCACGCCCGAGGAGATTGAGGAGATCCTGCGGTTCGCGATCGAGGGCCGCAAGCGCGTTAAGGACCAGATCTTGCGCATCGACTCGACGATGGCCGATGTCAAGTTCGGTTACCTGGACACTGGTGGAGCCTGGCACTCGGTCTCGACGCTCGAAGAGGACGAGTACCCGGCCTACTACTATCCTAAGCGCCCCGAGGGTGACGAAACCACGGCCGATGGAGGCGAACCGACACCAGGTGGTTCGGCGCCGACTGCAGAGGCCGAAACACCGCGCCAGCCCGAGCCGGTCACCGAGCCGCCGCTGTTCGAGGGGC
This sequence comes from Micromonospora sp. RTBAU3-60, assembly GCF_054963695.1. Lineage (NCBI taxonomy): Bacteria > Bacillati > Actinomycetota > Actinomycetes > Micromonosporales > Micromonosporaceae > Micromonospora > Micromonospora sp. RTBAU3-60. The sequence goes on from NZ_JBUEGB010000004.1 coordinate 163,638, forward strand.
ACCGGGAGTTTCAGGAAAACCAGCGCGGCGTCTCATTCGACACGCTCATCATCCCGTACCTGCACGGTGCGGGGCAGATCACGATCATCGACCCCTACATTCGCCAGTTCCACCAGGCCCGCAATCTCATGGAACTCATCGAGGCGATCGCCAGGACGAAGGACGCAGCCGACGAGGTCAACGTCAAGCTCATCACCGCGGAGAACGCCGAGAGCGCGGACAAGCTGCGCAAGCAGCTTGAGTTCCTCCTCAAGATCAAGCAGGGCGCGGCGGTCGGGGGCGTTAACTTTGACGTCGCGTTCGACGATAAGATCCACGACCGCTCGATCGTCACCGACACGGGCTGGAGAATCCTCCTCGGCCGCGGCCTCGACATCTTCCAGTACGTCACCGGTGACGCTTTTGACCTCGCGACCAAGCTCCAAGAGTTCCGTCAAGTCAAAGCATTCGGGATAACCTACATCCGCGAGAGCGCATGACCGAGATCAAGATACCTGTGGTGCGGTGGGGATGAGCAAGGCAGGCCCGCCACGCCTCATGCATGTTCGACCGCGGGCCCCGCTTGTCCTGGTTCAGCCAGTTACCGAGGGTGCCCTCGGTTTTGGGCAACCCCGCACCACTCACCAAGTCAGTGCGAGCACGCCTACGCTTGCGCGGGCAGCGCAGGGAACACGACCAGTGAGCCGTCCTCATTGCGGGCAATCTCAATCGCCACGTCTGTCGCGCGGCGGCCGACCACGGCGCCGTCGCCCAGCTTGTGAATCCGGTTTGCCGCGCGCATCAGGCTATCGACTTCACCGGTCGTGAAGACGGGCAGCAATCCTTGCGGGCGTGCCAACTCCAGCGCCGATAGGCGTTTCAGGACACCGGCGATGCTCGACTCCAGTTCGTCGAGGCGCTGTTGGTCGCGCTTGAGTGCGCGGGCGAAGTTCTCGAACAAGTTTCCAGGGTCGTCCTGGGCATACTCGACGGCCTGCAGGACGATGACCCGCCGCTTCAGCGCAATGGCCAGGGCAGCGAGTTCGAGGTGAGTGCGGAACGTGCCGCCATGGTCGTCGACGCCGGGGAACGACTTGGTCAGCGTGGCGATCTCGACGGGCTTGCCGTCGGGTAGCTTGTCGAGTGCGCTCTGCCACTGGGCAAGGCGGCGGTCAGCGCGGCCCAGCGCCGTGTTGATGGCATGCACTGCCGAGTCGAGTCCTAGCGAGACACCGAGCTTGCCCTGGTCGAGCAGAATGGCGGTGGCTTTGTCAATGGCATCGCGGCAGCCATCGAGTTCGCTGTGCTCGTCTTCGAGCTTCTGTTCGTGCAGTTGCTCCAGCAGTTCTGTGATGTGTTCGATAGCCTGCTGGCGCTTGCAGTCGGCATGCGCGCTGACCCCCACCGCAACGGCCATGAGCACGAGCGGCGCGGCCACGGTGAGCGCCGCGCTGCCGGCAACCGCGACGCCGGCTGTTGCACCGGCTCCACCGACTGCGCCTGCCGCTGCAGCCTTACCGACTGGCTCGAATCTCGCTTGGGCGGCGATGCTGCCCGTTGAGTTCACGAGTGCACCGTAGATGCCACCGGCCGCCCCCTTCGCAGCCATCGGGCGAACGATGCCCTGACCGAATTGGGCGGCAACCTTCGCCGGAACCACCATGCGATACAGCCCTTCGCCGGCAGCGGTCGTCGTAGCCGCCACAGAGGAACTTCGCGCTGATTGCGTGATGAGCTGCGACAGGTGCTGTGCCAAGGGACTCGCGGCATCGAGCGGAATACCTCGGCTGCGGTCGAGCTTGTCGGGTAGCGGATGTACCTCAAGTGTGGCGATCGGCTTGTCGGCCAGGCCGGCCAGCGCACTGCGCAGTTCAGCCAAGCGCTCAGCCGTCATCGGCTCGTCTCCGGCCAACGCGGGCACCCGGACGTCCCCGGTCGCCAGCATCCACACGGGAACGAACGCCGTGCGATCGTCAGTCATCGTCTCCCCTTTGTTTTCCGACCACAGCCTAATGTCAATCCCCGGAATCGTGGAGGATCGTTATGCGGCCTGAGCTCCTCGGGCCTCTGCTTTGAAGCGGTCGTAGTCGATCGGTGACCTGCCGTCGCAGGCGCTGTGGTGCCTGCGGGTGCTGTAGAAGTCGACGATCCAGGTGGCGATCTTGGCGCGGGTCTCGGCTCGGGTGTGGAAGCGCTGCCGGTGGATGTACTCGACCTTGATGGTGGAGTTGAAGGCCTCTGCGGCGGCGTTGTCCAGGGCGCAGACGACGCGGCCCACCGACTGGGCCGCGCCCAAGGCGCAGGCAGGCGGTGGCGTAGTCGGCGGCGGCCATGGACAGCGACGCGGTGGTCAGGTCCGTGTCGTGGTGAGCGCTCATGGCGTAGCCGAGCAGCCGGCGGGAATACAAGTCGATTCGTGGACAGGTACAGCTTGCCCTCGTCGGTGACGATCTCGGTCAGGTCGCCGCACCACAACAGGTTCGGGGCGACGGCGGTGAACTGCCGCCGGACCCAGTCCGGGGCCACCGTCGTTCTGCCCTGCTTGGTGAGGCCGGTGCCGGCGTCGCGGGGTACGGCCGGTCAGGCCGAGGGCCGCCATCCGCGCGGCGATGGCGTTCTCCCCCACCCGCCAGCCGGCCGCCCGCAGATCTAGGGTGACCTGCGGGGAGCCGTAGGTGCCGCCGGAGGCGGCGAAGCCTGCCCGGATCGCCTCATCCAGGTCGTCCTGCCGCTGCTGGCGGGCGGTCAGTGGCCGGTCGCGCCACTTGTAGAACCACAACTGTGACAGCCCCAGAGCGCGGCAGGTCAGCGCCTGCGGCACACCGCGCTCGGTCCTCTCGAAGCCACGAACGCCGCCACGCTCACACTTCGTCGCCTCCTTGACCCACAGGACCACGAATCGCTTGAGCACGTCACGCTCCACCGCCAGCCCGGCGTTCTCCCGGTGCAGCCGCAGCAACTCCGCACGCTCATTGGCGTCCAAGCCGCCGCCAGCGGGCTCTCCGCGGGCCCGCTTGTCCTGGTTCACCCAGTTACCGAGGGCGCCCTCGTTGATCCCGAGATCCCGAGCAACCTGCGCGATCGGCTTACCGGTCTCCCGCGCACGATCCGTACGGCGCCCTCACGGAACTCTCGATCAAACCGCCGCCTCGATTCATTCATGACGATCTATCACTAGGCCTGGCCTCCACGCTAACGGGGGAACCTCATTCCGCTGTACCGAGACTGCGGCTTGCAACGAAAGATCTAAAATGGATTGCGGGTTACTCGGTACCGTGAGGTCGTGAGACGAACCTGCTGGGCGCGAGCGGCCCGGTTGGCAGCCGCAGCTTCCGTGACTGCTGCCGGAGTGGTATGCGGCTCGCGATTGGGTTGGTGGCAGGCGTTGGCGACCGACTCCGTGGACGCACCCTGGGAATGGGTCGAGCGTGCCGGCTGGATCGCAGGTTTGGTCAGCCTGCCCTTCGCGGTGGTGTCCGGGATCGTGGCCGCTCGGCAGAGCGCGCCGACCCCGCCAGCCAGTAGGATTGCCCGACCCCGGAACCCCTGGCGACTAATTCCAATCCAGGCCTGTCGACCTGGACAGCTCGGTGTCCATCCGGCCGCGATCTCACCAGGTGCTCAGTCAGCGCATCTGCTGCCGGCCTATGTCGTGCGCGACTACGATCAACAGCTGCGAGCGCAGTTATCTCAGGTGTCAAGACGCGGTGGTTTGGTGGTCGTCGTGGGCGGCTCGTCCACGGGCAAGTCACGAAGCCTGTTCGAGGCGGTCAATGAAGTCCTTGGCAGTTGGCAGATCCTGTTGGCCGACGACGCCGACGCCGTCCGCGAAGCCACGCCTGTCCTACCCGCCCGCACCGTAGTGTGGCTGGATGACACGCCTGCGGTGCGTTACCTGGCACCTGGCGGACTGACCAGAAATGATTTGTCGGCCCTCGTCGACTCGAGCCGCGACACTGGACCCACCGTCGTGGTCTCCATGATTTGGCCCGGGGCGTACCAACGCCTGACCGCGGTACCTCAGTCCAGCGACAACCTGTACGGCCGGCACGGCGACCCCTGGCGTGACGCGCGGGAAGTTCTCGCCCTCGCCAGCCAGCCGCCACTGCTCGTGCCAGACAACTTCAGCCAGTCGGAACGTAAGCGCCTGGCCGCCGTCTCCGCAGCCAACCACGATCAGCGGTTGGTCGGGGCCCTGGCCGACGACCACTACGGCGTGACGCAGCACCTGGCCGGCGCACCCGAACTGATCGGTCACTGGAAGCACGGCGCTGTCACCCATCCATACGGCGCTGCGCTCATCACCGCGGCAGTCGACCTCAGGCGGCGGTCGCGTCCGCGCGAGTGGTGTAAGAGACGGCCATCGCGGGATCCGGTCTGATGTTATGCGGCGATCGGGGTGGGGTCGGTCTGGTCGGTGCCGTGTTGGTCTGTGTCGACGGTGATCAGGCGGGCTTTGGCGAGTAGTTCCAGGCCCATGTAGCGGCGGCCTTCGGTCCACTCGTCGGTCTGTTCGGCCAGGACGGCGCCGACGAGGCGGATGATCGCCGCCCGGTTCGGGAAGATCCCGACGACGTCGGTGCGGCGACGGATCTCCTTGTTCAGCCGCTCCTGTGGGTTATTCGACCAGATTTGGCGCCAGATCTCGCGCGGGAAGCCGGTGAACGCCAGGAGATCGTCGCGGGCGGCGTCGAGGTGCTCGGCCGCGGCGGGGAACTTCGCCTCGATCGTGGCCACGACCCGGGCGAACTGGGCTCGGACGGCATCAGCATCGGGCTGGTCGAAGATCGTGCGCACCAGGGTCGAGATCCACGGCTGCGCCGACTTCGGCACCTTGGTCAGCAAGTTCCGCAGGTAATGGGTCCTGCACCGCTGCCACGACGCCCCGGGCAGCGCAGCGCCGATGGCGGCCACGAGGCCGGCATGGGCGTCGGAGATGACCAGGCGGACGCCGGACAGGCCACGGGCGGTCAACGACCGCAGGAACGCCAACCAGCCGGCGCCGTCCTCATCCGCGGCGACATCGAGGCCGAGGACTTCGCGTTGGCCATCCGCGTTGACCCCGACAGCGATCAGCGCGTGGACGTTGACCGTGCGGCCGGCTTCGCGGACCTTCATCGTCAACGCGTCCATCCACACGAACGTGTAATGCCCTGAGTCCAGGGGCCGGTTGCGGAACGCCTGCACCTGCGCGTCCAGGTGGGCGGCCATCTCCGACACCTGCGACTTCGACAGCTGCCGAATCCCGAGCTGCTCCACCAGCTTCTCCACCCGCCGCGTCGACACCCCGAGCAGGTAGGAGGTGGCAACGACCGACACGAGGGCCTGCTCGGCCCGCCGGCGATGGGTCAGCAACCAGTCCGGAAAGTAAGACCCCTGCCGCAGCTTCGGTATCGCCAGGTCGATCGTCCCGGCCCGGGTGTCCCACTGCCTCGGCCGGTAGCCGTTACGAGAGTTGACCCGCTCGTCGCTGCGCTGCCCATACCCGGCGCCGCAGATCGCGTCCGCCTCGGCGGACATCATCGCCTGCGCGAACGTCCTGATCATCGCCTGCAACACATCACGCGACGCGCCCTCGATCTGCTCGCACAGCAGGTCAACAGGGTTCACACTCTCAGATGCGGCCATCGCGCATCACTCTCCTTCGTTGGATTTAGCCGTCTCGAAGGATCGCGCGGTGGCCGTCTCCTATCTACGCAACACGCCCATCACGGGCAAGTCGTACACCACTTCTGTGGACGCAACCCAGGCGGCTCGGGATTCGTCAGCCACTCACCGCCAGCCTGCTGGCGGCGACGCTCCCGGCCTACCTCACTGGCGAGACATTTGCCGAAGCGCCGACAAGCTGGTTCGGCGACGCTCTGGCATACGCCACATCGCCGCTGCGCGGTGGCGTGCGAGCACTGTATCCCTTACCGGGTTCAGAGATCGGGACTACGTCTGGCTACGAGGTCGCTGACTATCTTCAGCAGTTCGGGACGCTCGATCGCCATTACTCCATTGTTCCTCTAATGGTGTGGGACGTCCTTGCAGCTAACGTCACCGATCTCGACGACATGGTCCGCCTTGCGCAAAGCGCCGACGAGCGCGGGCTCGTTGAGTACGCGAAGCCCCTGCTGTGGCGCGTTCACCAGCATAGCGAAAGCGCCCGCTGGCGGCTCGTCGAACTACTCGTCGACGAGGGACGCGAAGATCGACTGCGTGAGTGCGCAGCCGATGGCGTCACCGAAGCCCAGTGGGGTCTGGTCTTGCTGTTCATCAAGCAAGACAGATTCGGGGAAGTTCTGACCAACTGGCAGCCTCCTGGGCCGCACGAAGACGCCTGGTGGAACCTGGGCGAGTTGCTTCATGATCGAAAATGCGAAGATGTGCTTCGGGAGTTGAGCAATGCCGGGCACGAAATAGGCCACTTTTACCTTATTAGGCTGCTGCGAAGCGAACGACGTGAGGCCGCCTTGGACGAGCTGGCTGCCGCTGGCGACAAGGAGGCTCAGCTGTGCCTGGCCGGCTTGATGGGAGAGCAGGGCCGGATTGATGAAGCCATCGAAGAATACGAGGATCTGTCCGAGTGCGACGATGACGAAGTCGCTGACGAGGCAATACGTGCATGGGGCGCTCTCCTGGCCTCGCACGGGCGCGAGGCGGAATTGCGCGAGTGGGCGGCCGAGGCCGAAGACCCTGGGCTTGCCCACCTGTACCTGGCCAACCTGCTCGCCAGGCAGGACCGCGTCGACGAACTGCGCGAGTTGGCCGCCGATCGAGGTGCCACCGTGTGGTGGCAGTTTACCGCACTTCTACGCCGCCTCGGCCGCGTGGACGAACTCCGTCGGCTGGCCGCGGATGACCCTTGGAAAGACGCCGCCACCGATCTCATTAAGCTGCTGGAAGCGATGGGGTGCGAGGACGAGCTTCGCGAGATCGCCGCCGCCGGCAACCGGGATGCGCACCAGAGCTTGGTCGACCTGCTCGCCAGACTAAGCCGCGAGGACGAACTCCGCGAGATGGCCGCTGCCGGCGATCAGCACGCCCGCAAACAGTTGGTCGCAGTCCTTGCCAGACTCGGGCGCGACGACGAGATCAGGCCGATGGCGGCAGCGGGCGACCCGGCAGCGAGCCGACATGTCCGTCGACAGGCCTGAACCAGCACAGGAGCATGCCGCTGACCTTTCCGCGTTGCTGCGGATCGACAACGGGCCGCATTTCGCAACGACAGTTCGACCTAAACCCCGATGCATGCCGCGCGGCGCCCGACCGCGCGCCTTGCCGCGTCTGTGAAGCCCCACTCCCTGAGCCTCGCCATGCATGGCGCTGCCCTCCCGTCGATGGGACTGGCGCATCGGTGGGTGCTCTGCGGGTGCTCAAGCGACATGGACGGGCTCCCAATGGGTGGACTGAATGGAAACTGTCTGCATGAAATAGGGCCATAACCGAGAGCAGACGGAACCTCAGCAACCCGACTGGACCGAATGGCTCGACCAAGAGCAAGCTCTCAAACCGCGGTCACAGCTTAGAGCTCCTGCCACCACCGGCCGACGACTTGGCTTGGCCGTGCCGGTGTGGCACCTTTCCGCTTGATGGCATGAAGGAGCGAGGCCTCGCTCCTCGTGGGTCCCGGGCGGGATGCTCGCTGGCATGGGCCTATCCGATCGGGAGATCGGGCGGGGAGGCAAGCAGCGATGGAACCAGAACTTGCAGGCGCCGACCGGTCGACGTCTAGGCCAGAGAGGGAATGATCACCATCTGGTTGTGGATGTCTATCCACTGCCAGCGTGGTCGGTCCGTGTTGAGCTCGACATAGACAGCGTGCTGGTAATTCAGCTGCTGCTTGTACGCGTGCAGCTTCTCTAGATCAAAATGGACCGCCTTTTGACTCGCTGGGTGCTTCTTCGCCTCCACGACAAGGATGTTATGAGCCCTCGTCTTTCCAGTGCGGTCGTGGACGATGAGGTCCGGCAGCACCGAACGTTTCCTTGCTGCCGCCCGTTCCGTCTCGTTGTCCGAGCTGGCATCGAGCAACCCGGTCACCGACTTCGCGACCCTCCCTGCCCCTGCCAACCGGTTGTATTCAAGATCGACCCACAGTCTGCCGGGCCAGCTCTCTTCGACCTCAGGCGCAAGGTAGCGCCCGACGCGAAACATCATCGACCGCTCACTTGCATCGCGGCGCAGCAGCACCTCATCGTCCGCACAGGTCGTGAGGATCGCTCTTCCCAGCGAAACCCTCAGCCACTCTTCGGTCGGGGGCACGCCATGGACGCTACGCTGCAGAGCCGCCATGGGGCATCAGCCGCGGCGGCGACGTGTGGAGCGACTGCCCGAAGGCCGGACACGGTTCGCCGGGGAGGCAACGCTCAGATTGCCTCTTGGGGTGCGTCGAAGAGGTCACCACTCAGGAGGCGTAGGTCATGGCGCCGCCAGTGCGACTGGAGTCTCACCCTCCAGAACCGGCAGCCGCCACAGCTCGGCTTACATAATTGTCATTACCGCCACGGGGCGCCTCCGGGATACCGCGCAGCGACCACCGCAGTGATCGCCGACCGTGCGGGCGCCGATCTCGGCGACACCCGGCAGGTCCTCAGCCACGCCCAGCGCCACGCCGTCGGTCACTATCAGCGCCGGGCCTGCGGTCACGCCGTCCGCCACACCAACGTCTACCGCACCCGCGGCGACCCGGCGTTCTGGTCGGGTCCGCACCTGGTGACCATTGAGCACGAGGAGTACTGTCCCGGCATGCGCTTCGGCTTCAGCTTCCCACCGCGGTGCTGATCACCAGGAAGTGACCCGAACGATGACCAACCCGCCCGTCAACGGCCGCCCTGAGCCGGGGCAACCGGACGACGACACTGCTGTCTTTTCGGTGTATTCGGAGGCCGCGTTCCCCCTGCCTCCGCAGGCACCGCCGCCACCGGCGGCGCGGAAGAAGACCCCCTGGGTGGTCGGCGTAGCCGCAGCCGCGCTGGTCCTGTTGTGCTGCTGCGGCGCCGCGGTGGGCTCCTTCGTGACCGACTCCGGCCGGCCCCAGAAGCCGACCGCAGCCGCCAGCGCCACCGCGGACAAGGACACGCTGGTGCAGGTGCGCCCTGCTCCGACCACGCCTGCGGCCGTCGAGGCGACGGGAGCGGTGACGCAGTCGGCCAGGCCCACGACGACCGTGCCGAGGCCGTCGCCGAGCCGTACGACCAGCAGCCCGCGTCCCACCCGCACCAGCAGCAAGCCAACGCCGCCGGCGGAGCCTAAGACGGACCCCAGGTTCCGCAATTGCAAGGAGGCCAATAAGGCCGGCTACGGCCCGTACTACCGCGGCGTCGATCCGGAGTACGCCTGGTACCGCGACCAGGACGGCGACGGGGTGGTTTGCGAGCGATGACCAGGTCGCTGAACTAACCGGCACCGCCGCCCGACGACTCCGTGGTCATGAGGTGACCGGTTACCGCTGCCCGCCGGTGAGCAACGCCGGGATCTGGCCGCTCTCGTATGCCACCTCGATCGCCGGCCTGGTGTGCTGGCCGACCATCCGATCGTCGGACAGGACGATGTGCGCGAGGAACTGCCGGCCAGCGCGTGGCACCCGAGGTGGAGCGTCTCGCCCGCACCTGTACGTGGAGGGTTCCGCGCTCGAGACCGAAGCCGGACAACGATGGGATGCTGGCACCGCCTCCCACAGGGACGACTACCGGCGGGGCGCCGGTGACATACTCGCCGTCATCATGGGACAGGAGGCCTGACATGCCCGCAGGATTGAAACGCATCCGCGACAACATGAAAGTCACCCCCACCGCCCGCGACAAAGGGCTCAAACTCACCCTCTCCGTCGTCGCCTACGACAACGGCATGGTCGAAGTCGACGGTGTGCCCATCAACGAGAGCCCCGGGTACGACCAGGGCGAAGGCTGGGCAGGCGCAGCCGAAGTGGCGACAGCGGTACTCAGCGAGTTTCGCCGCCAGGCCGCCAAGCGGCAGGCCGCCAAGAAGAAGGAAGCCGGGAACTAATGGCCACGCCGAAGCTTCCCGCCGACCAGATAAACCACCTTCGCCAGCTCGCTGACCAGTACGGGCAAGCTCACGAGGAAGGCGGCTACGAGCCCCGATCCAAGCAGCTCCGCGAATTCCACCTCGATCGGTTCCTTATGTGGCTGGAAGGCCGCTACGACCCCGTCACGGACAAGGGGAAGCGTCTTTCCTGAGCAGCCATGGTTGACGTGAAGCCGCCCACCGATCGGTGGGCGGCTTCACCGTCTTCCAGTGGTGCCAGCTGGCGGAGTCGTACTTCGGGTCGATCCCCTCGTCGTGGATCTTCGAAGCGTCGAGGCGATGACCGATGGGTGCCCGCCCTCCGTGTGGAAGCGCGGTCCCGGGCAGGACCCGCTTAAGAGTGGCAGGGTGGTCAGGTGTCCTGGTGGTGGTGGCCTTTGGCGGCGCAGTCGTTCCAGATGCGGGTCAGGTGTTGGGTCATGCGGGCGGTGGCCGGGTGGTTCGGGTGGTGGCGTCGGTGGGTGGTGATGGTGTCGGCGAGGAGGGTGCGGGCGGCTTGGCAGTGGCCGAGGTCGTGGAGGACGAGGGCGGTGGTGGCGTGGGTGGCGAGGGTTCGGTGGGTGTGCGGGCCTTCGAGGCGGGTGAGCTGCTCGGCCAGTTCCCGGTAGAGGTGGTGGGCGCGTTGGTGATGTCCAGCACGCCGGTGGGCGACGGCGTGGAGGTGGAGTGCGTGGAGGCCGCGCGGGTGCGTGGGGCCTTGGAGTTGGACCGTGCTGCGATGGGCGTAGGCGGCCCAAGCGATGGCGTCGGACGGGTGGCCGAGCCGGAGGAGTAGTTCGGCCAGCAGCGTGGCGGCGTCGGCGTGTAGCGGGTGTGCTGGCGCGGTGGCGGGGTCGATGTCGGTGAGGCTGTCGTGCAGGAGTTGCCGGGCGCGGAGTGGATCGTCGAGGGCTAGGTGACGGGCGTTGGCGACGGCCTGTACGCGTTCGGTGTCGACGCCGGGGCCGGGTAGGGGCGCGGCGCGCCAGGTGAGCGCCATATCGCCGGGGGTGGCGCCGATGGTGACTCGGGCGAGGACGTGGTGGGCGTAGGTGGCAGCGAGGTGTGGGGGCGTCGGCGTGCTGGTGGCGGGGATGATCCGCGGCGTGTGCCGCAGGATCGCCTTGCCGACGGTGTCGGCGATGGCCGCGGCGTCGAGGGGTCGGGGCCGGCAGTTCGCCTGGCACTGGTAGCCCTGCCCGGAATCCTGCAGTTCGGCGTGGGTCATCGGTTGGTGGCAGAACGTGCAGTGCAGCAGCCCTGCCGGCAGGTATGCCTCCCACGCGTCGGCGGATGGCTTGCCCGGCTGGGTTGGGGGTGGGGTGGTGGCTTTGGTGACCCATTTCTGGACGAGGCGGGGGTCGAGGTTGAGTTGGCGGGCGACGGTGGTGACCGCGCCGTATGCCTTGACGGTGCGGGCATCGGCGACGCGTTGGACGACGGCGTCGATGAGGTCGGGAGGGTATCTGCGAGGAAAGGCCATGAGATGCGATGCCGGTTGGGTGTTGAGGGTCAGTTGGTGGTAGACGGAACCGGTCGACTTGCCTGTGGCGACGGCTGTGCGGCTACGTGTGCAGGTCCTGCCACCGGTTGTCGACGGGGTGGGTGGGGTTGATCGGCATGGCACCTCTGCTGCGGCGGGAGTTGCGGCGCATCGGGTGCAGGGTCGGCCCGTCGGGCAGGGTGATCGCGGGTCGGGGTGTGTAGCCGTAGCGGGCGTACAGGTGTTCGCAGCCTGCCGGGATGGTGGTCCAGGCGGGTAGGTCTATCCGGTTGAGGCGGCTGCGGTGGTGGGTCAGCAGCGCGTTGCCGTGGCCGGCCTTCTGGGCGTCGGGGCGGACGGTGAGGAAGGCGAGGTGGTAGTGCGATTCGGTGGGCTGTTTCACCGATAGCAGGCTGTCCAGCAGGTCGAATCGGTTGGCGTGGTCTCCGGCGGCGTCGGTGAGGCGGATGCGGTAGTTGGCTGGTGGTGGGATGGGTCGGTAGCGGTGGAAGCCGACGGTGGCGGCGGCATCGTCGTCGGTGAGGTGGATGTCGCCGAAGAACATCGCGTGTTCCACCCAGATCCCGACGACATCGCCCAGCACCTGGCGCCGCCGTTCCGGGTTGGGCACCAGCCATGCGGCGAGCGGACTGGAGTGCAAGGCGTCGGCGATCAGCGCGGCGACTAGGTCCTTGTCCGTCCAGCGGGCGGCGCGGATACGCACAGGAGCCTCCATCGGATGGGTACCTCGGTGGGTGTGGGTCAGCGGTAGGCGGCGGTGGCAAGGTCACCGATCGCGGCATCGACGGCGGCGGTGATGTCCCGCACCGACCGGTGGTGCTGCCCGGCGATCGTCTTCAGCCGTGCGATGAGGGTGGTGGTGTCGTCGTCGAGGTAGAGGTGCTCGGTGAGGCCGAGGGTGGCGACGAGGCCGGCGAGGGCGGCGGTGTGGTTGTCGGGTTGGTCGCGGCCGGTGGCGAGGTACCGCAGCCGGGCCCGGGCGACGACTGCCCATTTGGTGTCGGTGGCGAGGTAGGTGTCGGTGCGGGCGAGACCTGCGAGGCGTCGGCGGGTGTGCTGGCGGAGGATCCCAGCGGCGACGAGTCCGGCGCGGGTGCGCTCGTACAGGTCGGGGGAGAAGCCGCGCAGGAACGCCTTGACTGGTGGTGCGGTGCGCCCGTGGCGGATGGCGGCGATGGCGGTGTCGGCGATCAGGTCCCCGACTGGCTGGTCGGTGTGCAGGCGCAGCCATCGCTCGCCGGCCGGGCGGTCGTCGTGAGCGTCGAGGGTGATCCGTCCGGCCAGGAACAGGTCGATCAGGACCGCGCCGGCCAGGCCGAGCGCCAGGGCCTGGCGGTGGATGTGTGGCTGGCCGGTGTCGTCGTTGTGGCCGAGCAGGAACAGCTCGTCCCGCAGCGGCAGTCGAGGAAGACTCATCGCCGCCGCCCTACCGCAGCCCGGCCGCGGACTGCCGCAGCCGGCCGTGCACCCCGCCGTACGCGGCGGCAGGCGCGGGTAGCAGCGCCTTGTCGACCGCGGCGAGGACCGTGTAGTTCGGATCGCACACGTTGCCGATCGGCGCCCGCCCCGCCTGCGACACCAACTGATAGGCGTCCAGCATTTCCAGCCCGGTCAGGGCTACGACCCAGCCGACGAGGTCGTGGTGGGCGATGCGGTAGGCGTCCTCCAAGGGGCGTGCGCAGCCGATCGCCATGATCGAGGTGTCGGTTTCCAGGCGTGGCCACATGGTCGGCACACCTTTGATGACTTCGATGGTGAGGGTTGTGGTGGTGGCGATCTCGACGCCGACGCCGCAGGCTTCGCCTTCGCCTTGGCGGGCGTGGCCGTCTCCGAGGGCGAGCATCGCCCCGTGCATGTTCACCCCCAGGTAGAGGGTGGTGCCGGTCCGGAGGTGCGGTGTGTCGAGGTTTCCGCCGTGGCGGTCGGGGACGATGGTGGAGCGGGCTTCGAAGCCGCCGGGGGCGACTCCGATGGTGCCGATCATCGCCTCCAGGGGCAGGTCGATGGTGTGGTCGGTTTCGGTGGCCTGGAACCGCACGGTCCCGGCCTGCCGATCGATGTCGTACACCCATACCCGCTCCTCCAGCGGTGGCTGGAGGCTGGCGGTGTGGGAGGTCGAGGTGAGGGCACCGAAGTGCGGGAACGTCGACGACACACCCCAGTCCCGGGCCGGGGTGATCGAGGCGAGGTGGATGGCGAGGGTGTCGCCGGGTTCGGCGTCCTCGATGAAGAACGGCCCGGACACGGGGTTGAGGTAGGGCATGCAGCACACCTGCGACGGCAGATCCGCAGGCCCCCGCACGAGCCCGCCGAAACAGTCCTCGGTGAACACCTCCAGCACATCACCGGAGCGAACGTGTGCGACCGGCATCCGCCCACCGAAGGTGTAGGCGAGCTCGTCCCGCGCAGGCCGGTAGGTGATCTTGTCCATGGTCATCACACCCGCTCCACGTCACGCTGCTGCGGCTGCGCGGGTGCCAGGCCGGAGAGCACCGGCCGGCGTCCCGACAGGTACAGGCCGGCGAGGACGATCACGCCGAGGGCGAGCCAGGCCAGGCCCAAGCGTTGGGCGGCGATGTTGGCGTTGACCACCACGTAGGCCAAGATCGCGAACCCGACCGCGGGCATCACCAGATGCGCCCACCAGTTCCCGCTACGACGGCGGATGAGGTGATGCACGACCACGGAGACGTGCAGGACCAGGAAAGCGACCATCGCCCCGAAGTTGATCAGCGACGACAACACGGTGATCCCATCGGCCCGGGTCGCCATGTACAGGCCCAGGACGAGGGACACGACGCCGGTGAGCAGGGTGGCGTTGATCGGCACGTTCCGGCGGATCGACACCTTCGCCAGAAACGCGGGCAGCTGCCGGTCACGGGCCATCGCGTAGAGCAGCCGGCTGGTGGCGACTTGGGCGACCATCGAGTTCGGCAAACCCCACGCGACCGCGGTGGCCACGGCGCACAGGGTCGCCAACCAGCTTCCGCCAGCGGCCTGGGCGGCGTCGTAGAACGCGGTGCCGTTCGGGTCACCGTCAGCCAGCAGCCCGGACGGGTTGGGGACGAGCATCGCGGCCAGCCACGTCTGCGCGATGAACAACACCCCTGCGAGGATGAGGACGGTGGCCATTGCCCGGCCGATCTGCCGCGAGCCGCCCTTGGCCTCCTCGGCCAGCATCGAGATGCCGTCGAACCCGAGGAACGACAGCACCGCGATCGACACAGCCCCCGCAACAACAGACCACGTGAACGTGTCCGAGCTGTAGAACGCCTCCCAACTGAACCGGCCCTTCCCAGATCCGATGGCCCAAGCGGCGACGGCGATGAAGATCGCCAAGACGATCAGCTCGCCGACCAGCATCACCCGGGTAACCACCGCGGTCATCCGGATGCCGACCGAGTTGACGACCGTGTTGACCGCGACGAAGCCCAACAGCCACAACCAGACCGGCACCGCTGGCATGGTCGCGTGCATCGCCACCGACGCCACCAGATACAACAGCCCCGGTACCAGGACGTAGTCGAGCAGGATCACCCAGCCGGCGAGGAACCCGACAGGCGGGCTGATGCCCCGGCCCGCGTAGTTGTAGACGCTGCCCGACATGGGAAACGCCCGCACCATCTGTGCGTACGAGAACGCGGTGAACACCAACGCCACCACACCGATCGCATAGGCGAGGGCGACCATCCCGCCGGAGCCGGCGTACACGCTGCCGAAGATCGCCATCGGCGCGATCGGCACCATGTACACCAGCCCATACGCCAACAGGTCCCGGAATCGCAGCTGCCGGCTCAACTCCTGTCGATATCCGTAGCGTGCGAGCTCATCCTGCTCAAACATCGGTGAGCCTTCCTGGAGGGGGTCATGGGGATCGGGCGTAGTGGTGAGCTGGCCTCAGACGCGGACCACTTAGTCGGTGAGCTGGCCCGTTGCTCGGCAGCGGTCTTCGATGCTCGTCAACAGCAAACCGTCCACAAGGGCCGGGCGGTACCGTCCACTAGCCGTCCGCTCGCAACCAGGTAGTGACGGGCCGTAGCGGAAGTGGCTAGCGTGATCGTTGTCGACAGGTAATGCGCGGAGGTGTTCAGATGGCCGAACGGCGCTATCCCCCGAACAGGCGGCTAGCGTGGGAGAGACTTCAGCGGGGCTGGTCGTATGAGGAGGTCGCCGAGCGCATTCGCGCGGGGATGAGCCACGCCGGAGAGACCGACACTGGGCTCAACGCCAACACGGTGCGGCGATGGGAAACCGGCGAGCGGTGGCCGGACCCGCGCTACCGCAAGCACCTGGTGGCCATCTTCGACAAGCCGGCCAGCCAGCTCGGTCTCCTCACTCCCGATGAGCTGGCGCTGTGCCCGCAGGCGGAGACACTGCACGAGTTCAGGAGGTTGTGGGACATGCTCACCGGAGACGAGAACGAAGGCGGCTGGGACAGAGCAGCCGTTCTACGTGCACTGTTCGGCGCCAGCATGCTGCCCCTGGTCGCTCCGCTGTTATCGCTGGATTCGCAGGCAGCGCACGCGGACACAAAGACCATCGACCCGGATGCCTACACAGAGATCGCCCGCTGCCAGCGGGCTTTGTACTGGACCAGCCCGGCTCGGCCACTCTACGAGGCCGCATACGCCCACACCCAGCTTGGCACCGGGCTCGTGCGCGCGTCGAGCGGCACCAGCCGCACGGCCCTCGCCGCCGCCCTCGCCGAATCCGCGCTTCTCACCGCCCGGCTGGCGTTCTTCGACCTCAACCAAACCGCCATCGCCCAGCGCTGCTACGACGTCGCCCTCGCCGCCACGCGGGAAGCCGGAGACCACGCCCTCGCCGCCGCCGTTCTCGGCCACATGGCCTTCATCCCCGCCTTCAGCCATGATCCCTCCGCCGCCCGCCCACTGATCGACGCAGCGCTCCAGCACACCTGGCACGGCGTCAGCCCGGCCGTCCGCTCCTGGCTGCACTGCGTCGCTTCGGAAGTCGAAGCCCGGGCCGGCGCCGGAGCAGCCAGCCGGCACCAGATCGACCTCGCCGCAACCGCGATCGAGGCCAACCCCACGCCACCGGAATGGCTCGACTTCTACGACACCGGTCGGCTGCACTCCTTCGCCGGCTACGCGGCCCTCGCGGCCGACGACCACATCGAGGCGACCAGGCAGCTCACCCAGGCCCTCGCCGGCCTGACCCCTAACGCGGCCAAGCAGCGCAGCGTCATCCTCGCCGACCTTGCCGCCGCATACAGCGGCGATGGAGACCACGCCGCCGACTACCTCAACCAGGCGATGGATGCTCTGCACAACGACTGGTACGGCACCGGCCTGGACCGAGTCAGGGCCCTCCGGCCGGTACTCGGTGACAGCCGGCAGGGCAGGCAGCTCGACGAACGGATCGTCGCCCTCGCCGCGAGCCGCGCCGCCCTACCCGGCAGCTAGGCCGCCGCCGACTCGTTGTGCTTGCGTACAAGCTCGGGGAGCTCAGCCAGCGAGTCCAGCCGGAATAGGCAGCGCTCGCTGACGGCATTGTCGTCGAGGATGTATCCCCAGGGGCCACGCCGTACCAGCGCGGTCGCGATCCCGGCCTGCTGCGCCGGCCGGATGTCGTTGTCCAGCCGATCCCCGACGTACAGCACCTCATCGGGTGGGCAGCCCGCCTCCGCCACAACACGCTCGAAGAACGGCGCCGACGGCTTCTCCACACCCCAGCCGTCCGACGTCCCGATCACGTCTACCGGCAGGTCCAAAGCGCGCAGAATCGTCTCGGCCCGTGCCGTCTGATTACCGGCCAAGCCGACCTGCAGTCCCAACTCACGCAGAGCGGCCAGGCAAGGCCGAGCATCTGAGTAGAGGTTCTCTTCGGAGAAGTGCTCCGGCTGGCCTATCGCAGCGCGGCGCTCTCGCTCCTCTGCCAGGTCAAATCCCGGTCGGAAGACTTGGAACGTCTCCCGGTAGTCCAGGCCGCGAGCGATCACCGCACCGAAGACGGCCGAGAAGGTGTGCCGGGGAACGCCCAGCCAGTCCGCCCAGGTCCCATACTCTCGGGATTCGTCGACGATCGTCTCGCCCACGTCGAAGAACACGCTCGCGATCACACTGCGATTGTGCCTTTCTCGTCCAGAGTGATCAACAGCGGCGGGTGCCCGCTGACCCGCGACGAGGTCACATGGTCGCCCCTGTGAGACTCTCATGTGCGGCCTCCCGAAACGCCGGCTGCGGCAAGCCACGACATCGTCCTTCGCGTGGACGATGCCACCGTCTGCGATGTCGACGTTGTTGCTCGCGCGTTTGAGCCACTCGATATCCGAATGATCACGGCCTTAGGTCCGCCAGCGGAGGCGCCCATCATGGTTGCCATGAGGTCCGAGACACTGCTCGTCGTGGAGGTACTTGGCCGGCCAGCCAGCTATTCGTCGGCTGCGGAGGCGGCTTGGAAGGCGGCAGTTCGCCAGGCAATCGAACAAGCCGGATCAGGGCCGTGGACGGAACGTTTCTCAGTGCTGATCGAGTTCCGCACGCCAGAAGCGCGCAACGCCAATGAGGTTTGGGACCTCGACAACTTGATCAAGCCGACGCTGGACGCAATGGAGGGCGTGTTCGGGCTTCGCTCATGGCGTGGCCCTGCTCAGGCCGCCGATGACCGCGTCGACCACCTGGAGGCCAGGAAACGTACCGTTCGCCAGGGCGAAGTACCTGGGGCGCGGATCGAGGTGCGGCGCCTGGTGCAGTAGGCGGCTAATGTTCGCTGCGGCGGCTTTGGCACCGGCGGGTCTGGCGAACGAGAGTTGGCCTCCGACCTCCGCGACCAGCGCCTGGTCGGGCCTGCCCTGCCGCTGGTCGTCGCTGTAGCTGTAACGGCGGATAGCCGCGCATCGCTGATCCACATGGGTTGGCCGCGATCCATGGCTAAGCCCTCTCGCCGGGCGGGACGACCGGCCCCACACCTCCCATGGTCCCGCCCGGCCTCCCCATCTTTGACCCGCAACAGCGACCCTGACGCTGCCGGAGGCCCCGTGATCGTCGAATCGACCATCCGCACACCGCCGCCCCGCTGGCCGGCCAACAACAGCCGGCCCGCACCTGCGGCATGGAACCAGCCAACCCGTCCCACGCCGCCGGTACCCGATCGGCGACGCGACTGGTTGCCGTATGCCGCATTGGGCGGCACGGCCGTGTTGATCGGATCCTTCGCTACGGTCGTGGTTGTCCTGGCTCGATAGCCAGGCCTGCCCCAGCCGAGAACGCGAGCGCCCCCACCTGCCCTGGTGGGGGCGCTTCGTCTCCATTGGGCGGCAGGCTGCGCCGCCGGTGTGGTGGGGAGCGGGCGGCCTTGTAGCGCTGCCAGCCGGACGGGTGGAGAGGATTGAGGGCTGCGCGGGGGCTTGCCGGACCAGTGGGGATCAGCCCGCCTTGCGTACTCGGTAGGCGAGGTGGGTGACGCCGTTGCCCTCGATGACGCTCGTGGGCCCGTCCAGTTGGACGGGGGTGATTTTCAGGCTGGCGAACAGGGGGATGCCGTCGCCGAGCAGGACGGGGACGAGGTCGATGTGGACCTCGTCGAGCAGGCCGGCTTCGAGGACCTGGGCGGCGATGGTGCCGCCGTTGACGCCGACCTGCTTGTCGCCGGCGATGGCCTTGGCGGTGTCGATCGCGTGCTCGATGCCGTCGGTGATGAACACGAACGAGTCGCTCTCCCGCTCCCAGCCGTCGGGGACGGTGTGGGTGACGACGACCACGGGCACGTCCATGGGGTGCCGGCCGCCCCAGCCGTGGGTCATGTCGAACAGCCGCCGGCCGACCACCAGCGCCCCGGTCCGCTCGTTCAGGTCGCGCAGGTGTTTCGCGCTAGCCGCCGAGGTGCGCAGCGTCATTCCCGGCATGGCCGTGGGCGTCTCGACGTCGCCGTTGTTGTACCACTGGAAGAGGTACTCGAACCCGCCGTGCGAGGCGTCGGCGATGTAGCCGTCCAACGACATGGTCGCCCCGGTCGTAACCTTCGTCATCGATCCACTCCCTGGTCTCCGCCGGCCCTCCGGTGACCCGGCCGGCCCTTCTCTGCCCAGGGGTCGAACCTGGCGGGGCCTGCCTCGACATCGGGCCGCAGGATTTTCGACAGACCTTCTCCATCTGCACGGCCGGGCTCTCGGGCTATGGAGAGGTGCACAAGGATCACGCCAGGGTTGGCCTCCGAGTGTGCAGAGCTGCAGTCCGAACTCTGGCCCGCAGCCCCGCTGGCCCTGCCGACAGCGACTCGTCTTGTCACAACTACTTTCCGTGACGCTTCTCAGGAAGATCATCATTGCGATGTGCAACTTGCATGATCGCAGAATCGCTAGCGCCAACCCTGCCTAAATGCGCACAAAAAAGGTCATAAGGACGCGAGAAATTGTCCTGACTGACCAATCACTCTTTGCACGCCCTTGTCGTTTCACATTAAGCGGGCGACGACAGCCCGTGCAGAAAGGGGCGGCACCCTGCCTGATCCGCGAGTGCCGCCCCTGGCCTGCGCCCAGCCTCAGCGGAGGGAGAGACGCAAGACGATGAGACTAACGACCGTTTGGAGGTCCGGTGGTTCCCCGGATGGGAATTCCAGCGATTCGGCTCGCCGCAAACCGACGATCGGTGAGCTGGCCGCGCTCATCGCGGCCCTCGCTACGGCCGTCACCGCGATCACCGGGCTGATCAGCTCGTGCGGTAGCTAACCCCAGCACGTGGCCGGCCGCCCGCCAGGAGCCAAGCGGCGGGCGGCCGGCCATGGCGAGACAGCGCACGAGGACAGGCCGACCCGGAGGTTCGTAGGCAGGTACTGTGCAGGCGCTTGCCGGAAGCCGTAGACCTGGAGGGGCGACGTGGGCGCGAAGACAGCCCTGCTGGCATTCGCCGATGGAGATATCCGCCCCGCGTTGCGTGACGCCGCCCGCGCAGAGCGAGCCGAGATCGAGGCGCTGGTGCGCCAGGTCCACCCCGGCTACGACGTCGAGCCCGCCGACGACGGCACACTGTTCGAGGACATCTACCCGCCGGATGACATCACGTACGCCACCAAGCTGGCCGGAGTGGAGCTGTACTGCGACCGACGGCTCGCCCTTGACCGCCCGTCTGAGCTGCCGGAACACCTTGGCCAAGCGGGAGCGGGCAGGCGGATCATCATGCACGGGATGCACTCCGTCTCCGGCTCCCTTGCCTTCGCGGTCTGGGAAGACGGCGAACTCATCAGATCACTTAGCCTGTCACCCGACAGCGGCATCCAGGAGAACATCGGCACGCCGTACGACTTCGAGCTGCCCTACTGGGCGGGCGAACACCCCGTCAAACCCGTACCAGGCTGGCCCCACCAAGGCCCATACCCGCTGCCGTTCCATCCCCTCAAGCTCGGCGAGGAAGCCTTGCGCGCCCTGTTCGGCTTCGTCATTGAGGGGCGCCCCGAGCCGGGCGACGTCGACACCGAAGCTGTTCACCTGCACGGCTTCCGCGTGACCGACCCGTCCGGCGAGGAACAGGCCGCGCGGGAAGCCCTGTACGCGGAGGTGCTACGGGCCATGGGCCCACCGCGGACGTTCCGGATGGGACCAGACGGCACGATGCGCGAGGTGAGCCCCGGCAGCTATTAATCCCCTGCCCTTCCGCCAGCAAAGTGCCACGCAGGTCGGTTCGGCGACACGGACGTTCCCGTGCGCTGCGACGGCCGGTAATGGGTATGGGTACGGGCCCAATTGGCGGAACACGCCTGGCGCCGCCGGGTCTCGGCCGATGATCAAACCATGTGGGCGAAGATCGACGTACCGTGCATTGGCGGGCCGGTGGATGGCCGCTCCGTCCTGGTGCCGGTCGACGAGGACGGCGTGCCCCCTGCAACGATCGATCAGACCTGGTTGTGGATCGAGTACGGCGGCGAGTTGCTCGACGCGGACGTGAACGGCGTGTACGCGCTGGAGTCGATCGCTGGCGGTGGCCCGCCGTGGGTGTACGTCTGGAGCGGTGCCCTCCCGGATCAGCAGGCAACCGATCAGCGGCGATAGCTGATCTCCAGCGTCCCAACCGCAGCACCGCGAAAGTGACCCACACCCCGCGCGGCTGCCCCGCCCGGGTCGCACTACCACTTTGCAGGCCCGCCCCCGGCTGTGATGTTGGTGCTGGCCGTGAAGGAGGCTGGCGATCTGGACGTGAGCAGCCACGGCAAGGCGGTCATGACGCAGGCCGAGGCCCGGATCGCTGACTTCCAGCAGAAACTGATGACGGCTTACCGTGAACTGCTGGGCGAACCGCCCTGGTCCTGACCGCCGGCTCGCCTGGCCGGCCCTGTACCGGCCCCGGGGCATATCCCTATGTGGAGCTCGGGCCCGTCGATCGCAGAACTAGGCCGCTCATTTGGCGCTCACTGGCCGGGCCAGCGGCTGACGCAGATGCAGTCGTTCACCTCCGCCCCGATGCTGTGGATCTCTCGCACCTCGGCGCACCCATCACCGGCGCGCCTACTACGGCTACGGGGTTCCGTCCGCAGATGGGCTCTCGATACGTGACGCCGCGATGGGTGCTGGGTTCTCGGCCGGGGGGCGGTACTCCGAACGTAGTCCCATGGTGGTGAGTAGGTCACGCATCATGAGTTCGAACATCGGCTCCTGATCGGTGATCATCGGTGCGAAGTGGTCGAAGACCTCCAGCGCAACCGCGCCGTAGATCGACCGCCAGCAGGAAAGCATGACCACGAGCGCGCCGAGTGGGATGTCGACCCCGGTGGCCATGCGGTACTCGGCCAACTGCTTTCGCAGGGACGGATCGAGTTCGTCGTCGGAGAGGATGGGGTAGGGGCGGACCGCCCAGAGCCGGACGAATTCTGGCCCCCACACGCCGGAGAGTTGCTTCACCCAGTCGCTTGTCACATCGACTTGAGCGCTGCCGGCCGCGGCGGTGGGGGTTCCGAAGAGCAGGGCGAACTCTTGCCGGTGGGTCAGCGCCCACCGTCGGAATACGCGCGACGGTTCGATGGTGCGGGCCGCAAGGTCGTCTGGGTCCTGGGCGTCGACCGTTGCCTGTAACTCGTTGGTGAGTTCGGCGGTCAGTTCGCGTGCTGTTTGTCGGACGATGTCCGCCAAGGGTGGATCTTCAAAGTAGCGGTAGAGAGCTGCTGGTGTTACTCCCACCCGGCGTGCGATCTCGGCGAGAGTGAGGGCCTCCACGCCTTGTGTCTTGATGACGTCCCGTGCTGCGGTCCGCACCTGCGTCATCATCTCCTCGCGGAGCCGGTCACGTCGCGTTGCTGCTTTCACGCTCTCCACTTTCTGCTCCGTTCCTGCCGCCCTGCGCGCCGTGGCCCCGGCTTTACGCGGATGGATTCTCTCCTACTCGGCGGAGATGGCCGGTAGTCCGTCTGGTCGACACCGCTGAGGGCGAGGACTCCTGTTTGGCCGTCTTCCGCGCGGCCATGTACGTCCGTCTCCGAGCCCTGCGCCCAGGCGCAAGTGCCGGGGACGGACCTGGCTGTTGCGCCCCCGGTGGCTTCGATCGTTGCCTGGTTTGTCCAAAGTGGCGTGTATGGGCGACGGTGGTTGATGCGATCCGTAAATAGCCATAACATCGTGAGCCATCGTTAGTTGGTGATTGCCCATCACTTTACTCGCCGAGAGCGACTTGGGCACCGTTCTCGGCGCAGCCGAACTTCCGCGCCGGTTTGAACGGCCGACAGGTGGGCCGGTCGGCGCATCTCCAGGAAGGGAGTGATCTATGTCGAACCCGTCGCGGGCCTCCGGGAACTTGCAGGCAATAGCCTGTGACGTTGCGCGATCAGGTCGGATGCCCGTCGTGGACGCCCCCTGCAGCTACGCAAACCCGTCTCAGCTCTCTGGGTAGGCGGCTGGTTACAGCCCCAAGGCCCGACCGAGAACCACCTCTGGTGTCATCCACGGGATCGGCTCCGCTGAGAAAGAGTCCGCCGAGATCGGCGACACCACACAACTCGTTCGCATGCCCCTAGCAGGACATCAACTCTGGGAAGGCGCTGTGGCAACCTTCAATCAGCAGAACCAAACGGTCCACCACCAAGTCAACGCAGAATCGGCCTATGTCAACGTGGGCCACCAGTATCTGGTCGAAAAGATCGACGACCTGATCTCGCAGGCCAGCCGTGAAGGCCGCGGGAACGCGATGCGGCCGGTCCTCGCCTACCTGCACCAGGCCCGCACCGTGTCCGTCGGTGGCGATGAGCGTCGAGCGGTCGCCCTCCTGCGCCGGGCAGCAGAGGTAGCGGGACCCGTCGCCACCATCGCGGCCAGCATCGCCGCCGTCGCCCAGGCCGCCCAATGACTGAGCTGGGCGCGTACGAGCCGGTCATCTACCAGAACGGTCAACAGGTCGAACTGCAGACCAACATCGGATTCATGGTGGTCAACCAGATCGCTGACGGTCCGGTCGGCAAACGTTGCCCCAAGTGCAACGCCGTGCCGATGAAGCGGACCAGCATCGTCTGGGCAGAGACCACTCAGCGGGCCGGACACGGCATCGTGGTGCTCAACCGCCTCGCGTTGCGGGTCGCCCCGCCCCGGCAGCCGCGGCCGCCGGACAGCAGATTCCCCGTCGAGCCGCACCTGAAGCTGATCGGCGCGATGGCGGCGATGTTTGTGTTCGTGTGCTGCGCGGGCGTCGTGACGGATACCGCCGGCACTGGTGTCGTCACTGCTCTTCTGTGGCTGCCGATACTCGGGTTCGTCGCCGCGCTGATCTGGACCGTTCGGAGCTACCTCAAGTTCCGCGAAGGGTTGGCGGCTGAACAGTGGCAGCTGAGACAGCGCATTGACCGCTACAACCGCGACCAGGCTCGTTGGCGCCGAAGCTGGTTCTGCGGAGCCTGCGGGACGGTCGCAGTCGAAGAAGGCGGTCGATAACCTGATCATCGCGTTGGTCCCGTTTTTGTTGGCAGTGATCGCCTCGATCGCCATGCAGTTCGTTCCCGGCTTGAACGCGGCCGCTGCGGTGACCGGCGTCGCGGCCAGCGTCCTCGCCTTTGCGGAGGTGGCCTTCTTGACCGAACAGGTCGTCTCGGCGCTCGGTGCGATC
Organism: Micromonospora sp. RTBAU3-60; assembly: GCF_054963695.1. Classification (NCBI taxonomy): domain Bacteria; kingdom Bacillati; phylum Actinomycetota; class Actinomycetes; order Micromonosporales; family Micromonosporaceae; genus Micromonospora; species Micromonospora sp. RTBAU3-60. The sequence continues at coordinate 188,169 of NZ_JBUEGB010000004.1, forward strand.
GCCGCATCACTGAACGGCAACAAGGTAGCGCACTTCACCAGCGAGTCCCGCCCGGGTGACATTTCCCCCACCTCAAAGGATCCCGACCTCAAGGACATCAGCATCAGCTGGGTGCACGGCGATGCCTACTACCAGAAGGCGAACCCATGAGTCCGATTCCGCTGCTGATCGGCGTCGACACGGCGATCGTGCTGATACTGGGGCTGATCGCATGGAAAGCAGGTCACGGGGTGAAGCAGTCCCGGATGTGGCGCAACACCATCCACGCGTATCCGGTCGCCGTGGCGGCGGCCTTGGTCGACGCCTTCGTGCCAGCGCCCCGCTGGGTGCATTGGGCGTGGGTCGTGGTTGTCGGCCTCGTGGTGCTGCTCGGCTTCGCCCTCGATATAGGCCGGCTGAAGGAAGATCAAGCTCACAGCCAGCGCCCCGGCACGGGCTAACCCCACCGTCGCTCAGTCATCTACCGGGATCGCGCAGCGCACAAGATCGTAGAGTTACCGAGGTACGACGGCCCGGGAAGTACGAAGTCCCCATCTATGCACTCTTCCGGCGCCTGCGGTGGATCTTGTCGGCGACGGCGTCGGCGGCCTGGTGCAGTAGTTCTTTGGTGACGCTTTGGTAGGTGTCGCGGGTCAGGGTGGTGGTGGAGTGGCCGAGTTGTTCAGAGACGACTTTGACGTCGACTCCGGCGCTGAGGGCGATCGTGGCGGCGCTGTGGCGTAGGTCGTGCAGGCGGATCGGGGGTAGACCGGCTTGGCGTACGAGCCGGCGGAACCGTTGGGTGACAGCGTTGGGATGCCATCCGCGGCCGTCGGGACGGACGAAGAACAGCCCGGTCTGTGGCCACGAGTCGCCTGCGACGAGGCGCCACTGGGCTCGGCGCGCCCGATAGGCGGTGAGGACTTTGGTGGTTTCGGTGTCGAGGGCGAGGTCCCGGTTGCCCGCCTTGCTCTTGGGTTTCTTCTGCACCGCCTGGTAGCCGTGGGTGGCGATCTGGTTGTTGATCGTCGTTTCCCGCTGGTCGAGGCGGACCTCGGCGTCGAGGAGCCCGCAGGCCTCGCCGCGGCGGGGGCCGCGGTAGGCCATGTAGTGCCACATGGGGTGCAGGTCCGGGGCGTGTTCCTTGGCGTAGTCGAGGAACTCCACGACCTGCTCGTCGGTCCAGACCATGACCGGTCCGGGGACTTTGCCGGTTTCCTTCCACCGCTGCACGCGTTCGGCCTCCCACACGATCGGCACCGGCCGACCACCAGGCGTCTTGACCAACGCGGCAGGGTTCGACCCGACGATCAACTCCTCGGCGAGGGCGTCGTTGAGGGCTTTGCGGAGGCAGGCGCGGATGCGCTGGCGGGTTGACGGGCCGGTCGGCCGGACCCCGGCGACTGTTCGGCGGACGGCGGCGCTGGGGTTGGCTTTGGCGGCGAGGATGTCGGCGTTGCGGCGTTCGATCGCCGCGAACATGGACTTGATGTGGCCGGTGCGCAGCTTGTCCAACGGGATCTCGCCGAGGTGCGGAACGAGGTGGACCCGCACGATGGACTCGTAGCCGCGTACCGTGTTCGCGTCGACGGTCAACTCGGTCAGCCATCGGATGAGGTACTCGCCGATGGTGGGCATGTCGGCCAGGGGCCCGTCGCCGCGCAGCCGCTGCCGAATGCGGTCCACCTCAGGCAGAGGCTGCCCGCCGCGTACGGCGGCCTGCAACAGGTCCGCGATCTCGACCCGGCGCCGCCGATCGCGTCCGGCAAGGGCCAGCAGTGCGCGAGCCTGGTCCACCTCGGCGGTGGCCGCCTGGTGGCTGGGCAGGCCAGCGCGGCGCAACTGCCGTCGGCGCCCGTCTGAGGTTGGGGGGAGTTCGAGTTGGTAGGCCCAATGGCCGTGGGCGGAGTTCCATGCCCGGTTGGGGCGGCGCAGCTTCGGGCAGGTGTTGCCCAGCGGCTTGCCCGTCTCCGGGTCGCGGCAGCCGCATCGCTTGAAAACACTTCCGTTCGGCATTCGTGCTCTTGCTCCTGGATCGTGGGGTGGTGGTGCATCGGTTTGGTCGATCGACATCCACGCGTGACCCGCCGCCACGATCAAGTCAGGTCGATGTCCGGACTGGGCTCGATCCCATGACGGGCGGCAGGGGCGTCCGCAGTCAGTGAAAGGTGGCTCTGGCACGAAGCGGTCAGGGCGAGCCGGCGCCGCCCGGGCAAGGAGCCAAGGAGCGGAGGTTAGTAGCTGACGGCAGGCTGGTCCTTGCCAGACATAGGGTGCGCGCTGTGGACGCGACCTCGCCTGATGCCCGTGTGCCGCCGGCTCCGGTCCTGGCTGAGGGCTTCCGCGAGGTGCTCGACGCCTTCGAGGAAGATGCGGGCCGCGCACCGCAGTTGGTGGAACGATGGCCCATACGTCGCCGCCTCAACGGCCTTCAACGACTGGTGGCAGACCGGCCCGGGTGGGCCGATTACCCCCGTCGACCTCGCCGCCGTAGTGCTTGAGGCGCTTCGCCAAGTCGGCCCAGCTCTGCTGGACTCCTCGGAGGTCGCCCGGCTGACCGCGATCATGCCGAAGCGAGGGCGGGCGAAGGCCCGCGCCCGCGCCGGTGGCATCATCGCCGTGCCCACTGGCAACCGCGACTACCACCTGGTCGTGCTCGTTTGCCGCAACAGGTTCGGCGCCGCCTTCGGAATGATCCGCGGCCAGTACCCGCTGCGGAACCCGACGGCCGGCCTCACTGCGGCAGCCACCGGCATCGGCAGGTACTGCGACGAGGAGGCGATCTCGACCGCACGATGGCGCACCGTCGGGCACGACAGCCAACTGCTCGGCTGCTTTCCCGCCGATCCGGAGATCTACCACCGGCCCCAACACCGCCTGCCGGCTTGCCGAGCGTCGGCGAGTTCGGGTCAGGAGAGAACGCAAGCGGCCACCTGCGTGATCTGACCGCCCCCGAAGCGCTCGCCATCGACCTAGCCGGCAGCTACCAGCAGGTGTACCTGCACGAGCAGTTCGAGGCGGCGCTCGCCGAAATCACCGCCCCGCACGGCGGTCAGCCCATCAACCAAGACTGTCGGCGGCTGCCGGGTCGATGGGTGGTTGCGCACGCAGGTCGAGCCTGGCCTAGCGGTCCCACCGATCGGCGTCCGGTAGGGCAAGCAGCCGCACGTGGTCGTGCAACTCGGCCGACGCGTCGTGCTCTCGCAGAGCGTCCGGCGCGTGTCGTAGCACCCACAGCGACAGCGCAGAGCACCACGTGTCTTCGTCGTGCCAGCTCGACCAGGGGAGCGCGTCGCCCAGCAGGTGGTACGTCCACTCGTCCACGGCCGTGACCAGCCGTCGCCGCGCCGCCGCGTCGGACAGCAGCTCTGCCCAGATGGTCAACCATGGGGTGAGCTTGGTGGTGGCCTCGGCGAGGAGCGCCAGGGCCTGATGGGCGGGCACCTTTGCATCGGGCTCGACCAGGACGTGCAGCCACCAGGCGTCGAGGAACTCCCGCAGGGCATCGCGTTGCCCGGTGGGCCACTCCTGCCAGCGGCCGGCGGTGAACAACAGCCCGAGGCTCTCCATCCCGGCCATTGGCTCTATTCGGCCCGCCACGAGGCCCTGGGTCAGTTGGGGCAGGATCCGGCGCAGCAGCGGCCCGGGGTAGCGCCAGTCCGTGGTCCAGTACGTGCGGCGGAGCAGGTCGTCGTCAAGCGGCACGTCCGGGGTCTTGAGCAGTGCCAGTTCCTCCGCGCTGCCCCAGTGACACTCGCAGTTGGACTCCTGCCGGTGGGCCGTCATGCCCCGGAATGTGGTGGCCACACCCGCCAGCGCCGCGTCCAGGCGGTCGCTTACGTCGGTCGGATCAGGGGTCACGGCGAATCCGCCTTCGAGGACTCCGGAGGCGTATACCTGCCGAAGAGAAGGATCTTAAGCCATACGAACCCCGCGCGTGCCCGGTGTCAAGGAGCGAGGGATCCCGGTTGGGGCCAGCTGCCCCGCCCGTAGCCGGGAGGGCGGGGTCCAGGTCGTCGCCCGAGCGTCGAGCTGAGCTAAGGCCACCGGCTATCTTGCTCAAGGCCGGTCTTTGCCGTGACGCTTTCTGATAGAGGAACGGTCAGGCGGGGGCATCTGTTGCATTGCGGGGTGAGGTGTACAAGTGACCGCATCGGCCCATAGGGGTGTTGGTTCCTGGTTCGGTCATTGCATCGCCGCTGCGGCCCTGCTCATCCCGGTGAAGTTTGCCCTGTTGCTGGCGGCCGTGGGCGTGGAGGGTTACCTCGGCAGGACGCTGCCAGAGGGAATCTTCCTGGCGCTCGGCATCGAGTTCTTCCTCTACTTCGTGCCGACGGTGCTGATCTTGGTGGTGCTTGCGGCGATAGGGTGGGGGACCGGAACCGGCACGATTTTCGGTGTCCTCTGCGTGATGCTTCTGACTCCAGTGGCGGTCCTGGCCGTTCTGTTGACGCCTGGGGTGGGCTACCTCGTGATTGAGACTGTCGGGCAGCTCGTGGTTGCGGCGGTCGCCGTTCGGTGCGCGGACTCCTTCGCCCGCGGATCACGACGGCAGAGCAAGCATGGTGACCGAGGACCAGACGACCTACATCTCCGAGGAATTGGATGACGATGACGCCGGCTGTCGCTGGACTCTGACGAACGACGACGGACGGTGGTGCGGGGTGCGACGGGAGTTGGAGCTGTCGAGGACGGCCTGATCGTTGCATGGGGGCAAGGGGTCAACCGTTGCCTCCGCGGCGCGACCAGGGCCTACTGTGGCTGCGTGCCGCGCATAGAGCTGACTACGGAAGTGCCGGCGATGCCGGAAACCGTCTTCGATACCTGCCTCGATGTTGACATGCACACCGAGTCCATGAGTACGAGCGCCGAGCGGGCGGTCGGCGGCGTAACAACCGGCCGCTTGAAGGCCGGCGATGCGGTGACCTGGGAAGCGAGGCACCTCGGCCTCTCCTGGCGGATGACGGTCCGAATCACTGACTACCGACGGCCACACGGCTTCATCGACGAGCAGGTACGGGGCCCGTTCGGCCGATGGCGCCACGAGCACCGCTTCACGCCTGACCCGACCAACCCCTCAGCCACAATCATGCGTGACGTCGTCGATTTCACCGCTCCGATGGGGCCCGTCGGCGTCCTCGTGGCAAGCCTCATCCTGCGGCCATACCTGCAACGACTCATCGCGCGCCGTAACGCCTACCTCGCCGCCGCCATGGCAAAGACTCCTGACCCGGGCCATGACGAGACGCGCGCGAAGACGGCCGGTGGAGGCGGGGCATAGATGGGGCAGACGACACGTAGAACGCCGGCAGCCAGCCACCAACGATGTAAGCCCAGAGCCGGCCGTAGCGCGCCGAGCAGACAGAGGGCGGGTATCGCTCGTTCGGCAGCAGGGGGCAGAGGGCAAGTCGGTGCCAGCTCAGGCGTGTATCAATAATGACGCTTGCGATGCATCTCTGACGATCCGGCGCCCTCTTCCGGGCGCGTCGGATGGCCGGGGCTTACCTGTAGTTGGTGAATTGGACGGGATATCGCCCACTAGCAGCCAAAACATCGCCATGATCGCCGCTAGGCCGTCGCCAGGCCGTCCGAGGGTGATCCGAGCACCTTGGTCGACGGCCCGCCGGATGCGGTCCTCGCCGGTCGGCATGAGACCTGCCAGATGCGACCCAACCGGGGCGCTACGCGCGGTTGACCCAGCGATTACCGTCCCAGGCCCATTGCGGCTCTGAGCGTTTATCGCCGCCGACCACCAGCATGATCGCACCACCGCCAATCGAGATCGCCAAGACAACGAGGCCCAGAAACGAGCGCACGACCGACTGGCTCTTGCAGTCCTGCACTACGGCGGCGGTGAAGGTGTCATCGACTGACCCCGTGTCCGGCGCGACTAGCTGGATTACCGGCGGGGCACAACTTATCGAGGTACCCAACACGCTGACCTTGGCCGGCAGCAGAAACAAGACGATCCCGGCGATGATGCCGACGATCATCGTGAGCGCACCGGCGGTCTTCATAGTGCGCACGCTAGCAGCGGGCCTTCCTGCCTCAGATCAGCCTGTTGGCGGAGATAGCCACACGAACCGACACCCCGGTGACGGCCGGCTGCTGGCGATGTCTGGACGTCACGCCCGGCGCCCGGCGGCTGGCGCGAAGGGCGGGGAGCCCGGGGGCCGCCGCAGCACGACAGCCCGTTGACCGGTGGGGTGGTGGGCCGGCCCCCTCGGCCGCGCGGCCACGAGCCCGCGCGGGGTAGGGGGAGCGCACGCCGGCCGCGTTGGCGAGCTGGCCGCGGTCGCGGGATTGCGGTCAGTGCGCCTCCGGCGGGGCGCTCCGGCTCCAGGATGGCCGGGGCTCCACCGGCGGGTAACGGTCCGTGGATGGTTGCGGTGGGTCATCCCGCCTGCCGTCGACCAGGGGGCGAGCCGAGCAGACCACCGCCCGACCCGCCAGCGTCCGCACGAGCCGTCATTAGGTCCGCTTGATGTGGCGGGCCGGGCGGCGGCCCGCTCCCAGGGCGGCAGACGGGATGGCAACGGCATCAGCATGAAGCCAGCTCAGGCAGAGAAGCGCGCTTCGCCTGTTCGCTTGTCCACGACAACGGGGGAATTTCCGGCCATCGCCTGATGCCAGTCATCAGCCTCGACGTACGCCTTCCCGTTGTAGGGAAAGACGTACACGTCGTTGAGGTCCTTGACGGCGTAGTCCACGATGACGATCGGATAACTGAAACGTCCTCTGACCTCGGCATCCAGGAACTGTTCGGCGATCTGTCGGGCAAACTCCATGGAAATCAACGTCTCATTGTCCCTTAGTCGTCGTGCCACCTACGCCAGTAGCCGGTACCGCAGCGCAGAATTCTGCCCTCGTTTTGGGACGCATCGGGCACCTTGCCGTCACGGGCCCTAGAGCGTTCCGACCGGAACCCCGCCAGGAATGCTGCTGGCAGCGGTTGTCTCATGCGTGGCCGACGACCTCGCCCGACACCCCGCTATTTGATCGGGACCCTTAGACAGGAGTACCGGAGTTGGTGGGATAAGGTCCCGATATCGGTGATCCAGAGAAGCTTTTCATCATCCGCTGGGTCAGCCGCCTCCGCCATCTCAATCTTCTTCAGCATCGCGGAACCCGGCTGGGCTATGCCCGTGACCCCTGATCGCTTCGCCGCCTCGGCGATCGGCCGCATCACAATCGGATCGTCATAGGTAATGGCTTCCTGTGCCCGCACGTTCTGCTCGCACGCCCACTGCGCCAACGCCGGTCCGTCCAATGTGGGGATCGGGGCCACGGCGACGGGACGGGAGGTAACGGTGGGGGTGGCAGAGGGCTGCGTCGAGGGATGGTCGGTCTGGCAGCCCGTACGGCAAGGATCACGGCTGAGGCTAGGAGGACCGATCGCATGCGCGGCACCCGACGAGAATAGACGGAATGATCTTTCGACGTCGAGGCACGGCGATGTCACCCTGCGAGAGTGCGCCGCCGCAAGCACGCAGCCACCTGCCGCTCGTCGTGCCCGAAGCGTGCCCGATCCAGAGGTCAACACCGGCCCGGAACGGGCACCTGGCACAGCCTCGACCAGACCGCCCCGCCCTCGGCGGGAAGGGACCGACCTGCTCACCGATGTGGATCAGTCCGTGCAGGGGTTGACGCAAATCGCTTCCCAAGCTGACAGTGCGGGTTCGATTCCCGTCACCCGCTCCAGCGCGAGGCCCCAGCTCAGGACAGGTTGCCTGGCTGGGGCCTTGATCGTTGCTACCGCTTCTTGCGCTGGCCGTGCCCCTATGCCCGCTATGTCGGGTTTCAGGACGTCCGTGACAGATCAGTCTCGGGACGTGCGTGACACGTCCGGCTAGACGATCTTTACGGCTCAGGCTACAGATTCTGGCGGTGCCGTGAGAGGGGTCGGATTTCACTCTCGCGGAGACGGCTGGTCGGGTGGTGCGCCGGTCGGTGTGGGATGGATGCCGAATTTTTCGATCATGAACCGCCAGAACAGGGCGACCCCGTCCTGCGCTGGTCTTTGGATCCGGTCGTTCCGGCCGGTGTGGGTGATGTGCTCGATGGTGATCCACCCGTAGGCCGATCGGACGGCGACGACGTCGACCGGTGGTGGCGTGACGGGTTTCGGTGTGACGATGAGGTCGGTCATTGAGGTCGTGCCGGCCAGGAGTGCTTCGGCTTCGAACGCGATGACGCTGTCGACGATGTCCAGCACCGGTTCGTAAGCGGCGCTGTCGTCGAGGACGGAGTGCAGACGTGCCGCGATCTTCGGCCATGGCTGTTCACGGAACTCGGCTGACGACCCCAGGGCGTGCATTCCTTCAGCGTGTCAGACGGCGGGCGGTTGTGGCCTTCCGGCTGGAGCTGCTGGTCGCGGGGGTTCGGGTTTCCGGACCTTGAACCGGGCGATGGGTTTGGCGGTGGTGCGCGGAACTTCGGTGAGGAGCTGGTCGCCGTCGTGGACGTGGAAGGTGGTGTCGGCGGCTTCGACGGTGAGGGTTGCTCCGGCGTGGGCGTTGCCGACGTGGATGCGTTGGCCGGCGATGACGAGGGTTCCTCGGCAGCTGACGCGGCGTTCGACCCGCACCGGTTCCGGGCTCGGGGTGGGTGGTGGTCCGGCGGGGCGAGCGTCGCGGATGCCGGCGATCTCGGCGGCGGTGAGGGGGTTGGGCAGGTTGCGCAGGAGGATGCCGTGGGCGGTGATCTGCATGAGGCCGCGGTCGAGTCGGACGGTGACGCGCCGGCCGGCGAAGTGGTAGCCGACGGGGTGTTGCCGGCCGGCGAGGCTGATCAGGCCGGTGGCGTTGACGAGCCGTTCGACCTCGATCGGGGCGCCAGCCTCAACGGGACCTGTGTTGATCGGTGGTGCCCCGGCGGGTTGGCCGTCGTCGGCGAGGAGTTGGCGCAGGTGGGTGGGGGTGAGCCGGGACGGGACGGTCTTGAGTCGGACGCCGTTGATGAGCAGGTGGACGACGGTGGTGTCGGCCCAGAGGGTGACCGGGAGTCCGGCGCGGGTGGGGCTGAGCCAGAACTGTTGCCCGCAGACGGTGAGGTTGCCCGAGGCGGGAACGAGGCGGGTGACCTCCACGGCCAGGCCGACGTCGTCGCCGACGGCCGCTGGCGCGGCGGGGATGGAGGTCTGCTCGGCGGATGGTGACGGTGCCGGTGCCGGCAGCGGTCGGCGGGGTGCCGGGATGGTGCTGGTCAGGCTAGGCGGAAGTAGCAGCGGCAACTGCTCGTCGGCTGGTGGGGCCGTGAACCGGTCGGCGGGGAATGCCATGTTCAGCGACTGGTGCGGTCGTTGGGTGTTGTATTCGTGGCGGAACGCGTCGATGGCGGCCAGGGCTTCCTGCGGGCTGGCCCAGACCTCGACCTCGTCGAGGAGTTCGCGTTGCAGGGTCTGGTGGAACCGTTCGACCTTGCCGGTGGTTGTCGGGGTGCGGGGTTTGGTGTTGCGGGCCACGATGCCGTTCTCGCGGCAGATGCGTTCGAACATCACCTCAGCCGGGCGGGGCTGGGTGAACCGGCCGGTGAACTGCTTGCCGTTATCAGTCAGCACTTCCTCGGGGATCCCGAACCGGTGCAGTGCTTCGGCGAAGGCCAGACAGACCGGCCAGTGGCCCGCCGAACCACCGTGGCGATGACGCAGAACCGGGAGTGGTCGTCCACGCCGGTGACGACCTTGCTTGTCGAGCTCCAGTTGATGCGTTACGCATCGGTTTCACTTGAAGGGTGACAGTTCGTCGGCCCGCTCCGGGCTCTGGTGTCACAGTGCGTAACGCTTCTGATCTCGCACCCGACTCCCTTGCGGGTTTTGCGGCTGCCTACAGCATGCGCAGAAGGCCGTACCTTGCGGCGAAGTCCGTGTCGGCGCGTGGTGGTGTCCGCCGCAGCAGTTGCTCAGCCTCGCGGTTGCGGCGCTCGGTGCCTAGGCCGACGCCGACGTGTTCAAGCATTGGGTGATCAACGAACGGCATGAACGCATCAGCCGGGAGCGGCGACTCAGTGACCAACAGCTCCCGCAGTTGGGGTGCGGCAGCGAGGCCCTGTAGGGATGCCGGGTGCCGAAGGTGCCGCATGGCGGTGAAGTCGGCGCGTAGCAGCGCGGTGCAGGAGCTGAAGTCGGGTAGTCGGTCCAGGGCGAGCGCGTCCAACCACAGCCATTGCAGTGCGGGCAGGCGTGTCACCGGGGCGAGGTCGGTGAGTTTGCGAACTGCGCGAAGCGCGACGTAGCGGAGCGTGGGGACCTGGAGCAGCCATTCCGCGTGTGCCAGGGAGCCGAGGGTCAGCGCCAATGACTGCAGGTGGGGCAGGGCAATCAGTGGGAGGTGCTGGTCGATCGGGAGTCGCCACAGCGCAAGTCCCTGCAGGCCGGGGTTGGCGTCGAGCAGCTCCGGAAGGCCACGCCGGTGCGCGACGATCCGCAGTTGGCGAAGGTCATGGAACGCGGCGACCGGGGTGAGGTTGAGAGGCTTGCGGGTCTCGCCGATGTCCAGGAGCTCGATATCGGCGCTCAGCTGTTGCAGCGGCGCCAAGTCAGTCAGGTTGTGTAGGTGGGCGACGCTGAAGCGACGGAGGCGTGGGAACCAGCGCAGGAACCGCAGCGTAGCGAGGTCCTCGTCGAAGCCGTACGCGCGCAGAGTGACCGTCGGATGGTCCGTCAAGAGCGCGGCGAGCGACCTGTACTCCGCCTCGGCGAGTGGCTGGCTGAACTGAACAACCGAAGCATCGCCGAGCCTGACTCGAAGCTGGTTCATGTCGATGGGGCTCGACACGTCCACGATGCGGCTCATGACCTGCGATTTTCCCGCCTAGGCCGCCAGCACGCCAGCGTCGTGAACCATGGCGTCACCGTCGGTGCCCGGCACTCTCAGGGCCTGTGTAACCCGTCGACTGGCAACGCCGTGTAACGCATCAACCGGAGTACGACACACGCCTGCCGGCAAATTGGCTGGGCCTGCCCCGTTTCGACGGACATCCGAGATCAGGAGCCGGTAGGGCTCCGGGACGATGTCCAGCATCATGGAGAGCGTGGGGAAGAAGCGATCGAGGCCGAGGCGGGCGTTCACGCCTGAGTTCAAGGCCGAGATCGTCGAGTTGTGTCAGCGCGGGGACCGCAGCGTCGGGCAGGTCGCGAAGGATTTCGACCTGACCGAGACCGCGGTGCGGCAGTGGGTGGAGCAGGCCGAGATCGATGCTGGGACACGCTCGGACGGGCTGACCAGCGACGAGCGGGCGGAACTGGCTCGGTTGCGGCAGGAGAATCGCCCGCCACCTACGAGAACGGCACCAGCATCCGGTTGCTACCCGCCCTCAAGGTAGCCTGAAGATCAACACATCGACCCTGTCCGTCGAATCGGGTCAAGCCCAGGCAGCAAATGTTGGCAATGTGGGGTCTCAGGACGTCCGTGATGGCATGAAGGAGCGAGGCCCCGCTCCTTCATGCCATCACGCAGGTCCCGAGACCGGACAACCGGCTGCCGGCGATGCCTGGTCTCGCATGATGGTTGACGAAACGGCGTCGAAGGGATATTTGACGCCAGGTCGAGATCGATAGGTTCTGGTGCCTGGGTCGATGGTAGGGCGAAGCCGTCGCGGAGGGGACGGTTCGCTTGGCGGTGTCGGTTGATGGTTGACATGGTCATCTGGGATGCGCGCCGAGCGTGCAGATTCCTTGGGCTAGCCGCTGTGCGGGACGAGGATTTCGGCGAGCGTCCGCTCAAAGTGCTCGTGCAGGTACACCTGCTCATAGCTGCCGGCAAGGTCGATGGCGAGCGCTTCGGCGGCGGTCAGATCACGCAGTTGACCGGTGGCAGTCTCTCCTGACCCGAACTCGCCAACGGCGGGCAAGCCGGCAATCGGTGGTTCGGGCCGGTGGTAGATCTCCGGGTCGGCGGGAAAGTAGCCGAGCGCTTGGCTGTCGTGCCCGACTATGCGCCACCGCCCAGTCGTGATCGCCTCCTCGTCGCAGTACCTGACGATCCCGGTGGCTGCCGCAGCGAGGCTGGCTGTCGGATTCCGCGGCGGATATCGGCCGCGGATCAATCCGAAGGCTGCGCCGAACCTGTTCCGGCAGACGAACACGACCAGGTGGTAGCCGTGGTTCCCGGTGGGCACGGCGATGATGTCACCGATGCGGGCGCGGGCCTTCGCCCGCCTTCGCTTCGGCGTAATCGCGGTGAGCCGGGCGGCCTCCGAGGAGTCGAGCAGGGCTGGGCCGACATAGCGAAGCGCCTCATGCACTACGGCGGCGAGGTCGACGAGGTTGATAGGCGTACCCGTGCCGGTCTGCCACCAGTGGTTGAAGGCCGCTGTGGCGGCGACGTACGGGCCATCGTTGACGCCGGCGAGGACGTCGGTGTTTCGGGCGCGTGCGCGTGGCCGCTCGACGAAACCCACAATCTCGTCCGGGTGGCCGTCGGCCAACGCATCATCAGGCAGTGTTCGGGCGCCCGCCCGCAGGATCTCCAGCAGTTCCACCAGATGGGGAGCGCGGCCCGCATCTTCCTCGAAGGCGTCGAGCACCTCCCGGAAGCCCTCGGCCAGCACAGGAGCCGGCGGCACGTGGGCATCGGGCGAGGTCGCATTCACAGGCGGCACCCTATCTCTGGGCGGGACCAACCCGCTGTCAGCTCCCGACCTCCCCCTGGCACCGTCCTGGGCAGCGCCACCCCACCAGTTGCAAGCTCCAGCGCACTTGCCTGCGCGCTGTTTGTGATCATGTCAAGCATCCTGCGACGCCGTTTCGTCAACCATCATTCGAGACCAGGCAGAAGAGCCGGCGAAATGTCGGGTCTCAGGACGTCCGTGACAGAACAGTCTCGGGACCTGCGTGACAGGTCCGGCTGGACCTGCCGCGAGGGCTTGTGCCGGTGCTGGCAGGCTGGCGGAGTGTCTGCGGAGTTGCATGGGGACTACTTCTGGATGTTCGACCTGGTTGCCACAGACCAGGTTGTGCGACGCCGGGCGCTCGCTCGTCAGCAGGCGTTGGTTGCGGCTGCAAGCGAGGCGCTGCACCGATGGAACGCGCTGTGGGCCGTGGAGAGAACGGCCGCGCCGACCCAGCCCCAGCTCGTCGCCGAGATGGACCAGGCCAGCGCCGACAAGTTCTGGCATTACAAGCGAACGATCCAGGGACCTATTCGTGCGTTCCTGGACTCAGCCCCCGACGATCACGTTACGGAGGCGTTGTGGGCACCGTTTGCGGTGCTGTACCTGCGATGGGAGGCGGACTATCCGACCGAGTGGGGAGCGCCTGAGTCGTGGATGTGGTCCCCATGGGGGACCAAGGAAGTGCTTCTCCGCCGGCTCGATCGCGTCGGTCTTCCGGAAGGTGCTCGGCCTCAGATTGCAGAGTTGATTCTTTCAGCCTTGGGGCGACCCTATCGGTGCAAGGACTGGATGTACGCCCCGCTGGTCCGATACCTTGACCTGCCGTTCCTCGACAGGGTCGCCGCGCTGACACGGCGGACGACCCGTTGGTACGGCTCCGGGCGCAGTTCGTCCTACACGTGGCCGAGAGCCGCGAGCGGCGGATTACACGTACCAGCTGGCAGCGTTGGCTGAGCGCAAGCGGATGACTCAGCGGCCTCGACTCCACCGTGCCACTGGCAAGTGTCACCGAGGTGCTGATACCGATTTGTCACGCAGGTCCCGAGACCGGACAAATGTCGAGTCTCAAGACGTGCGTGACAGATCAGTCTCGGGACGTGGGTGACACGTCCGGCTAGACGATCTTCAGTTTGCTTGCGTTGGGCTATCCGAAGGAGCCGTCGTCGCGGTTGGCGAAGGCGGCGCATCCGTCGTGTTCGAAGCGGACCCGTCCGTCGAAGTTCGAGGCGGGGCTCGTGCAGGCACCGTAGTCGTGGCCGAGTTCGCCGTCGAGGGGGATCCAGAATCGGCATCCGCCGCATTGCTCGTCGTACCAGGCTTCTGGGTAGGCCGGGTCGGCGGTGTCGCGGTTGCGCTGTTCGATCCACCGCTGGTGGCAGTGGTTGTTGTGGTCAGCGTCGTTGCCGGTCCACGGTTTGCCCTGTGCCATGGGATCAGGGTGCGTCACGAGAGTCGATCGGAGGAGGGATTTTCGGGAGGGTAGGACGTCGAGGCGGCGTGCCGTTGCCGGGGCGGTTCCGGCTTGCGGACCTTGAATCGTGCGATGGGCTTGGTGGTGGTGCGGGGCACTTCGGTGAGGAGTTGGTCGCCGTCGTGGACGCGGAACGTGGTGTCGCAGGCTTCTACGGTGAGGGTTGCTCCGGCGTGGGCGTTGCCGACGTGGATGCGTTGGCCGGCGATCACGAGGGCTCCTCGGCAGCTAACGTCGCCTCGCTCGATGCCGAGCTGCCGCCGAACCCAACAGCCAAGGTGGGTGAGGGTGGCCGAGACGGGGTCGGTCATCGTGCCGCATGGCTCTACCGCCAAGACGGCGACGTCAAGTTCACCCTCTACGGCTTCAACTTCATCGACGGAACGTACCTGGAAACGACCTTCATCAGCGCGGACACGGCCGACTGTTGGTGGCCAGTTGTAATTCCCCGGGTACGGCCACCTTCGCTCGTCACTTTCTGTGATCGAGAACCGGGGGTCCTGAACCCTGCACGGCATCGGCAGCGGTACGGACATACCAAGCGACCGTCAACAGATCTCGCGTCCGGAAGTAGGCGGCCTGGTCCTCATGCCACAGGTCGGCCTGAATGCGGTGCTGGAGCGTATCGACCGCGGCGGCCAGATGTTGCCGTTGGACGGGCGTGAGAGGTCCTCCCGTCGCAAGGCATGCGGTGACGCAGGAATCGACCTGCGACGCGATCGGGTCGGGCCAGGCCAGCAGGGCGGGCAGGCGCTTGCGACGCCAGAACGCCAAGGCATGCATGGCGGCCTGCTGCGGTGCCCCGTACCAGCATCGAGGGCCCTGGTTGGGGTTCGGATCGTTCGGGCGAGGGCTTCGTTGCCCCCGACGCTTGGCGGCGCGGCGCGCCGCGGCGTACTCGCGGAGTTCGGCGTGCCAGCCGGCCCGGCTCGCGCTCAGGGCATCGAGCGCGCGCAGCAGGGCTACCTCGTCATGCTCGAACGGCCCGGCCACCACTCGCAGGAAACTCAGGGTCGCGTGATAGCCGATCGGCCGGTACAGCTGCACGCAGGACCGTAGCGCCGATACCCGGCGTCGATGGGGCAGCGCCGGGTTGCGAACATGCCGGGCGTAGGCGCTGAAACTCACTCGGCGAGGCTAGCTTGGACGGACGACGACTCCAGCCCAATATCCACGCAGGGTAACCGGACGCGGCCAGATAGCTCCCCGCTAACTGGCCGCCCGTGGGGAATTCCTGCTGGCCGCCGACAGCCGACCTCAGATGGGCCGTCGACGCCTGGCGTTCGGTGACTCGATCAGACCGTTAGCGATCAAACGACATGCCCGCCGGGTGACTCATTGAGTGACGATCGGTGCGGACGCCAGCGGACAAGCACGGACGACAGCGGACCGCGTTCCCAGGTCAAGGGCCAAAGAGCAGCAGCTCACGTGGTGGTGTTGGTTGCCTGGGGGTAAAGGGGTCGACGAAGACGAGGTCCAGGCCGTCGCGGCCGTACCATCCGCCCGTGGACCTCGATGGATCCCTCACGCTGGCGGAGGAACTGGTTCAGCGCGCCTACCCACCGCAACGGATCACGCGGCACGTCGGGCTGGGTATGGATGTCAGTGGCCCCGGCTACCACATTGTGTCCGTCGCGGTCAGCGATGTCTTCTGGGAGGAGTCGGCCGAGCGGTGGGAAGAGGTCTGGGACCACTTCGAGACCAAGCGCGCACGGCTCGTGGCGGCCCTCACGGGTGCGTGGGGCTTGCCCCACCCTCGAACCTTCCGCAACGACCTCGATCGGGCGATCCGAGGTGAGCCGCTGCCGCCGCTCGCCGATGTCCTAGTCGAGTTCATTACGGACGCTGTCAACGACGGCTGAAAAGTGAGCAGGTTGCGACGGTTGAAAACTGAGCACCCGCGCTGATGGTTTGTCCTACTTGTTGCGGTCTTTAGCGAGGAGTTCGCGGCGGGCTTTGGTGCGGTAGGAGTCGCCGGCGAGGGTGAGGACTTCGGCGTGGTGGACGAGGCGGTCGATCATGGCGGCGGCGACGACTTCGTCGCCGAAGACCTCGCCCCAGCGGCCGAAGGGCAGGTTCGAGGTGACCAGGATCGAGCCTTGTTCGTAGCGGGATGCGACGAGCTGGAAGAACAGGTTCGCGGCGTCGGTGTCGAACGGGATGTAGCCAACTTCATCGATGATGATGAGCCGGTAGCGGCGGATCTTCTTGAGCTCGGCCTCGAGGGTGCCGGTGTGGTGGGCCCTGGCCAGGCGGGTGATCCAGTTTGTGGCGGTGTCGAACAGCACGGAGTTGCCGGCCTGGGCGGCTTTGATGCCCAGGCCGATGGCGAGGTGTGTTTTGCCGATGCCGGGCGGTCCGAGCAGGACCACGTTGTCGGCCTTGGGTACGAACGTGGCGGTGGCCAGGTGGGCCAGGACGTCCTTGCGCAGGCTGGGCAGGTGGTCGAGGTTGAAGTCCTCGAGGGTCTTGATGGACGGGAAGTGCGCGGTGCGCACCCGCATCATGTTCCCGGCCGACTCGCGGTCAGCGACCTGGCGTTCCAGGACCGCGGTCAGGTATTCCTCGTGCGACCAGTTCGCGTCGCGGGCCGTGTCGGCAAGGTCCTGCCAGACCCGGCCGATCGTGGGCGTCTTGAGCACCCGAGTGAGATAGGCAAGTTTCGAGTCCAGCTGGTCCGAGCGTGAGCGTGTCCTGTCGGGCGTGCTCCCGCGCGTGCTGGTCGCTGTGGTGGTTGGCATTTAGATCCTTTCCGCGATGGTTGATCCGGCGCCGGACTGGTCGCCGGGCGGGTCCTGAGGCTGGTCTAGAGGTCGGGGGTCGAAGTCGACGCCGTAGAGGGCGTCGTAGTCGGGCAGCGCCCGTAGGGCCACGACGTGGCCGTCGGGGTGGCTGCGGGTGCCCGGGCGTTGCGCGGCGCGGCGTTCGGCCAGCTCTGCGCGCAGCAGCTTCGCGGTGGCCCGATGCTGCGGGTCGGTGATCGTGGCCCCGGCCGTCCAGGATCGGTCGTGCTCGGCCACGACCTGCCCAGCGCAGGACGCCACCACCCGTGCCGGGGTGGCGATCCAGTCGACGAACCGGCCGATCGCCCGCGGGTCGACGCTGTAGTCGTTGGCGTCGATGCGGATGTAGTAGTCCCGGCCCAACCGGACCCGGCCGGTCAGCCCGACCTGCGGCGCCATCGGCGGCAGGGCGACCATCCCGGCCCGATCGGCCGGCCACCGATCCACCGGCCGGGCGCCGATCGCGCGCAGGTGCCGCACGTTCGCCCGCTCCGTCAGCCACCGGCCGATCTGGGTGTTGAAGTCGAACGGTGAGGTGAACGTGCGCCCGGGCAGGAACGAGGTCTCGAAGAACCCGTTGCGCCGCTCGACGAGGCCCTTGGACTCCGGATCGCGTGGCGGAGCCAGTTTGATCCGAACGCCGAGCGTGCCGGCGAACGAGGCCGCCTCCATGGTCAACCGGCCCGTCCCGCCGATCGCCGCCTCCCGATCCCACAGCAGCGTGCGTGGGCACGCGCCCCAGTCGGCGATGACCTCCCACATCCCGGCCAGGATGTCCCCGGCGCGCCGCGACGGGATCATCACCGCGTCCGTGACCCGCGAGTGCCCACAGGTCATCGCCAGCACCGGCAACACCCGCGCCTGGCCGGCACCCACCGGCACCGGCAACGGCGGGAACCACAGATCACACTGCGCCACCTCGCCCGGCGCATACTCGATGCGGTCGGCCGGGTCCACGCCGGCGAACAACGGCCGCAGCTCGCGCACCCGATCCTTGAGCACCGTCAACGACCGGGTCCACCCGATCCGCTCCGCGATCACCGTGGCCGGCATCGTCGGCCACTCCGCCAGCAACGAACGGATCCGAGCATCCACCGCGTCCACCGCCGAACCCCGCAGCGCCCGCTCATACTTCGGCGGCCGATCCGACGCCAACGCCCGCGCCACCGTGTTCCGCGAAATCCCCAACCGCCGGGCAATCGCTGCCTGACTCACACCCTCAGACCGGTGCAACCGACGGATCTCGGCCCAGTCCTCCACACTGATCACACCCCAAGCCGTACACAGGGTGCTCAATTTTCACCCGTCGACTACGGCTCAGTTTTCACGCGTCGTCGACAGACGCCGACACCTGGTACCGCCACGGTCGAAGCGTCTGCGTCAGCTTGGGTCAGTGGGACAAGGAGTTCCCGGTCCAGCTGGTCCTGGCCGTCGGCGAACTTGGTGCGTCTGAGTAGCCAAGGCCGGCCCAGGGCTCGCCATAGCGGCCGGGCGAGTCCCAAGATCAGGCCGTATCCAGGCCGTCAGAGGTGGACCAAGAGCAACGAACGTTGACCACCGACCACCAATGAACGGGCAGCTCAGACGGCATCTTGTCCGTGTTGATCGACTATGCCCGCACCTTTGATCAATACAACGCCAAGTGATGCTTTCGGTCCGCTTGCTCTGGACCGGCACCATCGTGCACATGGAGGCGGTGACGGCTCTACTTGGCGCCGTGGTAGGCGGCTTTCTGGTCTTGGTCGGCGACGTCTTCCGCCGACGAGCGGAGCGGCGTGATCGGGCTGTGCAGAGAGCCATTGATGCGAGCGCAAGCTTTGCGATGGTGATCAACAAGACCTGTGGCGAGATGATCGATGCCAAGTTCAACCAGCTGCAACGGCCTGCCTCG
This sequence comes from Micromonospora sp. RTBAU3-60, assembly GCF_054963695.1. Lineage (NCBI taxonomy): Bacteria > Bacillati > Actinomycetota > Actinomycetes > Micromonosporales > Micromonosporaceae > Micromonospora > Micromonospora sp. RTBAU3-60. The sequence goes on from NZ_JBUEGB010000004.1 coordinate 206,905, forward strand.
GCCCTTCGTGCCGAACGGCATGAAGCCGTGACTCGCTTCTTCATGACGCCAGCTCCGCGCGAGTTGCATGATGCTGGCCGGCGTCTTAGCTACGCGTACCACGACCTGTATGACCACTTTGACGGTGACGGCTGGGCTGAGGCGTGGGATGGGTACAGGGTCGCTATCCGACGGTTCGAGGCAGCTGTGCGAGCTGTTGCGGGTAGCGGTTCTAGCGCATGGCCGGGCACCGGAGGCAGGAGCATCCTTCGCTACCTGAGATTTCGAGGAGGGGAGCCCGCGGAGGCTGGGGTGGAAGATCTCCCATCGGTTGAACGGCCACACGGATGGCGGCGGGGTAGCCGGAGCGCATCCTGTGATGCGGACCCAGGGGTAGAGCCAGGTTAGGCGGGCGAGGTGAGGCAGCCAGAAGGCAGCGAAAGCAGCAGCAACCGCTAGCGGCAGATGACGAGGGACAGCAGAGCAGCCATGGTCGGTGACGCAGAACGGTGTCCGACAGCACCCAACGGTGAGGCCCATCCGCGTTCACACAGAAGAGGTCTCCGGTGGCTCCGTCCGTTGACGAAGCACCCGACTGCAGCAACGGTCAGCGCATGACCGCCGACCGCTCGTGAACTTCGTGGCGTTGAAAGCCGGGGTGTTGATCGACCTGGCCGGCGGCTGAGATGAAGCTGCCTACTTCACCGTCTGCATCGGGTGTCCGGTCAAGACGCTGTAGCCGACAGTCATCAAGAACATCAGGCCGACCACAGCGAAAGCTCCGCCGATCACCCGTTCCAGCAGGATGAAGCGCGCTAGACGCTCCTCGTGCGGGACATCTGGTAGCCAGCGCCACGGCGGTACTCGCCGTAGCCCGCTCGCCGTGGACATCGACCGCCGCACGTGCCACTCCGTCACACCGCGAAAGTTGGTGGCCAGGGCGACACCTACGAGGCTCACAGCCAGGCTCATGGCGACGCCCGCCAGGACACGCCATGTCTCCATCTGACCCCTCGATGTGGTTACTGGGGGATCTTACGATCTCGTGCGCAATGCCGTAGAGCCGATAGATCGGCCTTTGGGTGCAGCGAGGTGGGGTAGCTCAAGGCGGTGGCAGGCTCACTGTATGGGGTTGGCATCCTCGGTGCTGGGGACGTCGTGGGCCAGGTGTAGCGCGGCGAGGATTGGTGGAACCGGCACCCGGTAGTGGGTGCCGGCGCGGATCAACGGCACAGGGAAGGCGTCCCGGCGGGCCAGCTTGTAGGCCGCTGACCGTGAGACGCCGAGGATTTCGGCGGCGGTGGCTAGGTCGGTGGTCAGGCCCAGAGCGCGGACCTGGTCCGCGGTCCACGCCGAGGGCCTCCGTTCTGTGGCCGGTCCGCGGGTGGTGACATGAGGACGACGTGTGGAAGGCATAGCTTGTCCTTCGTCCGTAGAGGCATAGGGGCAGGGGGCCGGCCGGCTCGGGGCAGGCCGGCCCCACGATCAGCGCCCTCGATGAAGGGGTGCCGGTCGTCGGCCAGACCGGCCAGCGCGCGGCCTCTACCCGGACTGAGCGGAGGCAGGCTGCGTAACCGGGCGACAGCGCCGGCCCGCTGGTCGGCTCCATGGGTTTTCAGGCGGGGATGTGCCAGCGGTGTGGGCACAGCAGTAGCCGTAGCGCGGCGGCGGCTTGTTGGGGGACGACGCCGTTGCCGAGGACGCGTAGCGCGAGGGTGCGGGGCAGTCCGAGGGCGGTGACGTGTCCTTGCTCGAGTCCCATCAGCCATTCGACGAATGGTGGGGCGAGGACGGGTTTGCCGTGCCGGCCGGTCTGGGTCGGTTCGGGGACGGGCCGGCCGAGGATCAGTTCCCAGCGGGCGACGGCGGTGGCGTAGACGCCCCACCGGTCCTCGTCGAGTTGGCCGAGGCCGGCGACGGTGGTGCGTAGGTCGTTGCCGCCGTCGCCGTGTCGGCCGGGTCCGCGTCCGTCGGAGGCGCGCGGTGTGGGCAGGATGCGGGGGACACGTACCGCTGCCGAGGGCAGGGTGAGGTCCCGTGTGAGCCCCGCTGCCCAGGGCAGCCTTTCTCCCCGTCTGAGGCGCGCGGCGTGGGCAGCAGCACCTGCGACAGCGGCGGCCGGAAACCCTTGCCGGCGCGGCGTCCGGGGGTGCCGGTGTCGCTTGCCCGGGGTGTGGGTAGCAGCCCGTGTGCGGTGCCGTCGGGTTCGATGAGGTCGGGCAGTCCGTGCTGGTGGCCGGGGCCTTTGCCGTCACGGGCGCACGGCGTCGGCAACGTCCGCACCCCTACCGAGGAGTTCGGCGGGTGCGGCCAGCAGGAACAGTCGGTCGCGGCGGTGCGGGGCGCCGATGTCGGATGCGCGTAGGCACGTCCAGCTCGTGTCGTACCCGAGCGCGGCCAGGTCGGCGGCGACGACGTCGAACCCGCGGCGGAGGAGAGCGGCGACGTTTTCCACAAACACGAGCGGCGGTCGAAGTGCGCGAACAGCGTCGACGACGCTTGTCCACAGGCTGCTGTGGATACCGGTGATGCCGGCGCGTTTGCCGGCGTTGGAGATGTCCTGGCAGGGGAAGCCGGCGGTGAGCACGTCGACGGGCTCGACGCGGGTCCAGTCGATGGTGCGGATGTCGCCGAGGTTGGGCACGCCGGGCCAGTGGTGCTCGAGCACGGTGTGGGCGTGCCGGTCGACCTCGGCGTACCAGGCGAGCTGGCCGCCGAGCACCAGCTCGACGGCCAGGTCGAGGCCGCCGTAGCCGGTGCACAACGATCCGATCCGCAGCCCGCCGCGGCGTCGTACGGGCGGGGGAGGAGGCTCAATCACGCCACCTCCCGCGCCCGGCCCTGCGCCGCCGGTCGCCCGGAGGGCTGCTCGGGGCGAGGGCCGCGTGAGTGGGCCGGGTGTCGGTAGGGTTGGCGGCATGTTCGCCGGTCTCGACGCGTTGCATACGCTGTGTAGCGAGGGAGGGGACCGCCGCCGGGGGTGGGAGTTCGTTCGTGCGGTGACCGCGGCATTTGGCCGACCGATGATCGAGGGCGACGGTGTCGACGCCGGCCGGTTGCAGGCGGCCGAGGACCGGATCGGGATCTTGCTGCCCGCCGCGCTGCGTGAGGCTTACCTGCTGTTCGGTCGCCGGAGGGATCTGACCGCCGCTCAGGACCGTCTGGTGTTGCCCGAGCAGCTTCGGACCGACGCCGACGGCGTCCTGGTGTTCCGCGTGGAGGCGCAGGACTGCGCGTCGTGGGGCGTGCCGGCCGGGGCCGTCGGTCAGGACGACCCGCCGGTCGTGGTGAACGTCGGAGACGGCTGGGTGCCGTACTCGGATCGGCTGTCGCTTGCGCTTGTCGAGATGGTGCTGTCGGAGGCGATGTTCTCCGCCGACGAGGGCAACGTCGACAACCGGGAGTTGGACGACGCGGCCACCGCTGCGCTGGGCGCGGCGTTCGAACGCCTGCCGTTGCCGGACTTCCCTTTCTGGGCCGGGATGGACGGGCCGCCGATCCGCTGGTTCGCCGGCCTCGATGTGCTGCTGCGCGACGACGGCGGGACGTGGCTGTGGGTCCACGGCCGGACCCCGGCGGCGGTGCGAGCCGTGCGGCATCGGTTGCCCGGCGAGTGGCTGATGGTCACAGGCGACGAGAACGAGGGCGGCGAGGGCTGAGACGTCGGGCGCAACGAAGTTGGGGACCTCACCACGGACGGCGAGCAGCAGTAGCAGTGCGGATGACTGCACGCCCGCGCCGAGGCTGAGATACCGGGCGGGGGATGCGCTCACGCGACCACCCCGCCGGTGGTGGCCTTCAGCTTTCCTGAACTCGCGGACTCCCGGGCTGGCGGAAGATCAGCACGTCCTCGTGCGTGATCAGGTGCAGCGGCGTGCCGGCCGTGCGGGCCTTGCGCACGGCCTGGAGTTGGAAGAACGACGGCCGCGCGATCAGGTGCCCGTCGCGGACCGCCGCGAGGAGCGCGACGCACCGCTCGGTCGGCACCAGGCCGGCGCGGACACCGGCGGCGATCACCGCAGACGGCAGGTCGACCAGCTGGCCGTTCTTGCGCCACGGCCGGGCGGTGACCACCACGGTCCCGCCGGGGCGCAGCAGTGCCGCGCAGCCGGCCAGGATCTGCTCGAACCCGTCGGCGAGGCCGGTGAGGTCGCGGTAGGCGAGGTTCCCGCGGTCGGTGCCGTAGGTGTTGTCGAACTTCGCCACCCCGTCCGCGCCGGGCCGAACGAGGCCGTGCACGGTGGGCCCGTACGGGGGAGACGTGACCACCAGGGCGACCTGCCCCGCCAGTGCCGCGGGCAGCAGCGACCGCAGCCGGGTGGCGTCGCCGCGGACCACCGACGCCCGCCCGGTGGCACCCTGCAGTTGCGCGTGGGTGATGTTGGCGTCGGCGATGTTCGACCACCGCGGCTCGTACTCCACCCCGATGGCATCGCGGCCGGCGTGAATGGCCTCGACGAGGGTAGTGCCGATCCCACACATCGGATCGAGGACAAGGTCTCCGGGCAGGGTGTAGGCGTGCACGGCGTGGGCGGCGATCGCCGGAAGCATCCGGGCGGGGTGCTTGACCGACTCGGGCAGATACCGGCCGCGCCGCTGCACCGGCCCGGTCTGCTGCGCGGTCGCCCACACCGACAGGCCCTCCGGCCCGTCCGGGACCCGGTGCCGGCCCTCGTGGTCGCGGTGCCGGCCCTCGTAGCTGCGGTGCCGGCCGCGGTAGGTGTCGTCAGGCTGGTGCGGGTCGGTGGGGGAGGGGGTGTGCTCAACCATGGCGCTCACCCCCGTCCCGGCGCCCGTGTCGCTGCGGGTCCGTCGGCGCGGTGACGGGTGTGAACACGAGGAGGTCTGCGTGGACCTTCAGGTGCGCCACCGCCCACCGCTGGTCGGCCTGTTGGGTGAGGGTGAGCAGTTCCTCGTCGGTGACGTGATAGACGAACGTGTCACCGTCGGTGTCGGCGGCGACGGCGACGATGTGCTGCAGGTAGCCCAAACCGACGGCCGCGGCGGCGGTGGCCACCGGGGTAAAGTCCTCCGGCCCGCCCGCCGCAGCGGGGAGGGCGACGACGAGGACGAGGCAGCCGCCGGGGCGCAGCAGCCGCGCGCACGCGGTCAACAGCCACGCCAACCGGACACGGTTGGTGGCGTCGGCGGGGTCGAGGGGCCAGCAGGCCACAACCAGACTCGTCGCCTCGGCGAGGGACGTGTGGCCCGGTGCGGTGGTGGCCTGATCGGTGGGCAGGTCGGGGTCGGTGAGGTCGTCGCCGAACCAAACCCTCATGTCCGGCACGTCGCCGCCACCGTCGTCGAAGGGGGCGGCCGGGTCGGGGCGTACCGGCGGGGTGGCCGGTCCGATGATCAGGCTGGACGCGTCGGTGAACCAGCCCGGATGGTGCCGTCGGCCGCCTGCCGTGCAGACGGCGGCCAGGGCGTGGTCGCTGGTGAGGTCGACGACGACCTCGCCGGGACGGCTGTAGGCGGCGATGAGCCGGTAGGCCAGCCGGGCGCCGACGCTGCGGCCGGCATCTGCCGGGCCGCGGGCGGTGCGCCACACGGTGACCGGCACCGGCGGATCACCGGCGACCAGATCGATCAGGGTCGGGTCGACACACGGGTCGACCGGGCGGACAGGGGCTTGGTGGTGCTGCGGCGTGTGCTCGCTCATCTGGATGTCGGCTCCGCGCCGCGCCGTGATGCGCTGACACCCTCAAACCGGGCTCTGTCAGCTCTGGCGAACACCCCTCGGGCCTGACAGGCCTCTCACAGCGGAGGGGGCTGACCTGACAGCCCTGGTAGGAGATCCGCCGGCCTTGCGCGCCGCTCGAGGGGTGACCGTGCCCGACAGGCGCCGCCGCCGAATGGCAGATCCCTGCGGTACCTGACGCCGCTGCTAGACACGGAGCGTGACGGACAACGCCCGCCATGTCAGTGGTCGGCATCGATTACTTGGCGAGGGCGACCTGTGCTGCCAGACACCGGCATGTCATCCCGGCCCGGTGATCAGGTCGGCGGGCACCGTGGATGCCAGTGTCACCTCGCGCGCCGCTGGCAGCGCCCGCCGTGTCATGCCACTCGCGCGCTGTCAGTCGATGCCAGCCTGCCGGCGCCGCCTCTGTCAGACCCGACCGGCTGACAACGGACTCACTGTCAGTCCGGCCGCGTCTGACAACGGCGCTGCTGTCAGACCCGCCGTGGTCTGACAGGGGGCGTCTGTCAAAGTTCCCGCCGCACTGTCAGACCCCAGGGGCGCGGCGAGGCGGCCACGGCGTCCGCTCGCGCCGACAGCCCCTGCCCAGAAGCCTGCCGAGGTGGCGACGCCCAGGTCAGGGCGGCACTGTCAGATCACCGCGATCGTGAACGCTCGACGCTGCCGTCGGCCACGTCCCGCGGCCGCAGCGACGGAGGGCGTCGCCGTCGCCGGTGTTGACGTCGGTGAGCTGCGCTGTCAGAGCGCTGTGAGGCCGTCGTGGCGCAATCACTGTCACCGCAACTCGGTATGGCGCGCATCGACGTGTCATCGACACCCCTCGCTGACAAGGAGTTTGTTGACGTGACTGTGTCCGACACCGCTTGGCCTGACTCCCCGCTGGACGCCGTCGACGCCGCCTTCGCGGCACTGACATGCGACCCCAACCCGATGAAACTCGATCTTGACAAGCTGGACGGTGACAGCGGCCTGCCCGCCGGTGTCATGGCGCTTCCGGCGCTACGCGACTGGCTACTGGAGCACCCACGTGCCTACAAAGCCCGTGACGCCGTGTGGCGGCAGTTGATCCTGCGCGCCCGGCTGGACGGGCCGGCGTGGGTGGTCGCGGCGGCGGGCATGGCGATGCCGGGGCTTCGCCGCTGCGCCGGCCAGCTACGGGTCGGCTGGTCCGGCGATGCCCATGACATCGACGCGGAAATCCTCACCGGGTTCCTCACGGCGCTACGCGACCGGACGGACCTGTCGAAGCCGGCGCCGTACGCGTCGCTGTGCATGGCCGCATGGCGCGCCGGATACGAACTGCGCCAACGCGCTGGCGAAGCGGTCCCCGTTGACGATGTCCAGCACGTCATCGGACCCCGCACCCCCACCGTCCCCTACGGCCATCCCGACCTACTCGTAAGGCGGGCGGTCATCTTGGGCCTGCTCGACGCCTGCGATGAGCAGCCCTACATCGACCTACGCCTCGGCCGACGGGCGATCGAACCGATCGCCGCCACCATGGGCATCACCGCCGACGCCCTACGCATGCGAGCCCGACGCATCGACCAACGCATCGCCCACGCCCTGGCCAGCGGACTACTCACCGGCGTCGCATCCCCGCAGGCCGCCGCGCAACTGGCCGCGACCGCCACCCACCGGAAACGGACCCGCGCCGCGCGTGCCACCGCCGGTGCCTACGGGACAGCCGCAGCAGCGGCAAATGTGGCCGCCTGAGAACGCCCGCGGGCCCGACCGTGACGGACGGGCCCGGTCGTCGGCGAGGTCAGCTAGTTGCCTTGCGTGCTGGGCGAGGTCATGGGCCCAGCCCGGGTCTAGGTTGCTGACGGTGATGCGGTGGAATGCCCGGCGTGCGGTGCCGGGGTCGCCGGCCAGGGCTGCTGCGCTGCCGGTGTGGTACGCATGCCACCAGGGCGACTCGCCGTGCCCGGTCGCGCGGGAGGCCAGTTGGCGGGCGGTGATGGCGGGGTCGGGAAACTGGCTGCGCAGTTGCTCGACCCGTTGGGCGGCAATCCTGGCGACCATGTCCATGTCGCGGGTGAATTGCTCGGTGTTGACGAAGTCGAGAAGGCTCGTCCATCCGGCTTCGTCGATCGGCGGATGTGGGATGAAGGTGGTGTCATTGCGCCAGTAGATGCGGCTGCCGTCGTCGAATGACCAGTGGTCGCGTTGGTGCCACAGCCACATCGCGCCGACGTTGAGGTAGGTGCCGTGTGAGCGGGAAGGCTGGAACTCAACAACGATCAGCCACCAGCCTCGGTCATCGAACCAGACGCGTGATGCGCCTCGCCGACGCAGTCCGAGCGGCTGCAGATGCTGCCGTGCCGCCGCTGCGACCAGCCGAGTCGCTGCGGCTTTGTCTGGCATCGAGAAGTATCGCATCGGCCGCCCAGGTGGTAGCGGATCATTGTCCGCCTCGCCTGCCGATCGTCGTCTGCCGTGGTGGTTCCGGTTTACGGGCCTTGAATCGGGCGATGGGCTTGGTGGTGGTGCGGGCGACCTCGGTGAGGAGCCGGTTGCCGTCGGGGATGCGGAAGGTGGTGTCGGCGGCTTCGACGGTGAGGGTTGCTCCGGCGTGGGCGTTGTCGACGTGGATGCGTTGGCCGGCGATGACGAGGGTTCCTCGGCAGCTGACGCGGCGTTCGACCCGCACGGGTTCCGGGTTCGGGGTGGGTGGTGGTCCAGCGGGGCGGGCGTCGCGGATGCTGGCGGCCTCTGCTGGTGTCAGGGGGTTGGGCAGGCTGCGCAGCAGGACGCCGTTGGCGGTGATCTGCAGGAGGCCGCGGTCGAGTCGGACGGTGACGCGCCTGCCGGCGAAGTGGTAGCCGACGGGGTGTTGCCGTCCGGCGAGGCTGATCAGGCCGGGCTCCACCACCGCCCGCGCCATCGCTGTTGCGACTTCGACCTCGGTTTGCCGGCGGTCAGGCAAGTAGCGCCCGAAGCTGCCCTATTGCGTCCAGCACCTCGGCGCGGTGCTTGCCATCCTTGATCCACGCGGGCAAGCGCTCAACCAGGGTCTGGCTTCCCATGTACTGGCCGCGTTCCCGCAACCGAGCGGACACGTACGCCTCCAGCAGGTCCAGGTGCTCGGCGTTGTATGCCCAGAGCACTCGCCCACGGCACTCGATCGAAAGCCAGAGGGGTAGGCCGAAGTACGGGTCGTTCGGGCCGGAGAGCTCAGGCAATGCCCGCGCGTTGTTTGCGGGGCGAGGAGCTTCCCAGAGATTCGTATACGCGCACCCCAGACAACTGAGCCGACGGCGAAGCCAGAAATCATGCCGGGACCTGTCGGCCGATTCAGGGTCAGGACGGACCGAAGCCCGGCCGGCACAGCCTGGGCAACGGACGAAGATCTCGCCAGCAGACAAGCCGAGCAGCCAGGACTTCGCATCGCGGAAGCGTCCCGCGTTCCCTTCCTCGGTTGCTGTCATAGATCAACGGTACAGCCGCCGATACAGCCAAGACCGCCGCCAACCGCCGACACCAACGGAAGACGACGGACGGTCTGGCCAGGGATATCCCACCCGATCAGCCATCCGCGACCTTTCTGATTCGCAGGCTGCAATGGCCTTCCCGGGCTGGGGCTCTGTCAGACCCGGCGGCGGTCCTGTCAGGGCCTTGTTAGGCCAGTGTCAGGCCCCGAGGGCGCACACCTCGCCTAGTTTTCAACGACGTCGTTCAGTTGAACACTGACTCGTGGCTGACGCGCCATCGCTTCGCCCCAGTCGCCGCTCAGCTCCCACACCCCGTCCCCGAGCCCGCTGGCCAGGCAGAACGTATCGACGTGGCCGTAATCGATTTCGCCGGCAGCGTCGACGGCTGGCGAGAGTGAGGATCTGCGAAGGACCATGGCCACATCGCTGTCCAGCACGAGCATCCCCCTGCGGTAGCAGCGAGCCTCGCCACGCTCCGGCCGTCTGTAGTCTGGGTGGGCCGGTGCCAGAACCAGGTCGAGCGCGAAGGTCAGCTGGGTCAGCGAGGCGTCCACGCTCAGGACCCAGGAATCCTCCAAGACGACGTTCGCCAGGCTGGCGAACACCTCGTGATAGGGAGAGTCGCACTCATCCGTCGGGTTCATGAGCCCAGGGTGCCGCACTCGACGAACGATCCCGCTCCCATATCGGGCGAAGACCGATTCGCTGATCAAGTGCATCTGGTGGGACGCCGGTGCGAGCATTAGCCGTGGTGCGGCGACGCCGCTCGCGGGGCATGCGGCGCGGCCCGGCGGTGGACTAGAGACCTGGCATCTCTGGCCCGTAGCGTCGCCAGATCGCCTTGACCATCGTCCAGTAGGGGATGGCCACGACGCCCAGGGCGATCTTCTTGTCCCAGCTCGTCCGTGCCTCCATCCACCAGGTCCCGAGCCCAAGCAGCGCGAACAGGCCCATGGTCACGCTTCTCCACCAGATGCGGCGCCCCCGCTGCTCCGGTGGGCTCAGGTTGTATCCGTGTTTCGGCTGGTAATGAGGTTCTGGGGTCACGGCGTTCTCCGGTGCGTCTGGCCTAGCTCGCCCGCGGATCGCTGACGCTAACACCCATCATCAAGGCGGCCCGCAAAGTGGGCCGCGCGGGCCCAGCCGGCATGCTTGCGGGAGGTTGATCTCATGCAGGATGAGGGCGTGCCGGCGAATGAGGAACACCCACAGATGACACCCGATCCCGACGCTGGGTTGGAACTCGCCCGGCGAAACGAGATCGTTTTGGAGGCAGTTCAGGCGTCGCTCGGGCTTATCGGCCCTGACGTGCGCGGCATCGCCGTCGAACCCCGTAGCGACGGCGTGACCTTCCATGTCGCACTTGCCCAATGCACCGAAGAGGCTGACGAAGACATCGAAGACATGATCTTCGAATACGAGGCACAAGCCTGGGGCTACGCACCGAGCGGGTTCACAGTCGATGCCGCCGTCACCGTCGAAGACACAGGACCACAGTGGCGCGGCCGCGGGTGGCCCATCATCTATCTCGCCCACCCCTCGACGCGGGGCATCGCCAGGGAACCTGACCCGACACGGCCGGACGCTGGTTAGTCGTCCCGTCCCTAGGGAGGCCTGAAGGCCTACGACTGCCGGACAAAGAGATCCGATTAGGGGCGCTAGGGACCTACGCCCGACTGCAGGGCCTCCATCTGGAGAATGCCAGCCATGGAGCGTTTCGAGACGAGGAGCCTGGCACTCCTGCCCGCCAACCGGTCCGGGCAAAAGTTCTCAGCCGTGAGCCGTGGGGCCTGATGGCGGAGATTGTCGGCTATGAGCATGTCGGCGCGTCGGTGGACATGATCGGGCAGTTCGGCGGGGTGGCACGTACTGAGGCCGAGTGGGAGGCGTTGTACCCGCCAGTCGGCGCAGAAATCGATGCCGTGGTCCAAGTGGTGAGGAGGTGGTACCCGCCCGCCTGGGTGCGACTCAGTATCCGTCCTGATGATCTGAAGCTGTTCCGGTGGACGTGCGACTTCTGCGGGGAGCTAGCCACCCTCAGCCCTGGAGGTGATGGCCTCGTTCTGGACGTTCGCAGCAACGACGGGCCAGGGAGCACGACATTGGTCTCCCACCGGGCATGCCTCGCTGGCCGCATCCGTCCCGAAAACACGGGTGAACAAGCAAGGGTGCTCAAGGTCGGGAGACCTGACACCTGAAAGCACCGGCGGGCCATCGACGGGACACAAGGTTGAGCCGCCACGGGTTTTCCGGACAGGTGGACCAAGTAGAATTGGTTGGCTTGGAAAGGAAAACAGTTGCCACGTGCGAAGAGGACTTTCTCCCCGCAGTTCCGGGAGGAAGCTGTGAAATTGGTGATCGAGACGTCGCGTCCGATCGCCGCTGTCGCCCGTGAACTCGGGATCGGGGAAGGCACGCTCGGAAACTGGGTTGCCGCGTATCGGCGCGAACATGCCGGTGACGAGCCGCCGCTGAACGTCAGTGAACGGGAACGGCTGCGCCAGTTGGAGCGTGAGGCGCGGGAACTGCGGATGGAGAACGAGTTCCTGAAAAAAGCCGCAGCGTACTTCGCCAAGGATCATCGGTGAGTGACACGTTCGAGTTCATCGACGCCGAGTACGCCGCCACCGTCACGAACGGCGCCCCTGAGTCCCCGTCGATCAGCCAGATGTGCCGATGGCTGGACGTGTCCCGCTCCGGCTACTACGAATGGCGCGGCCGCCCGGACTCGGCGACCGCGCGCCGGCGGGAGGAACTGAAACAGCTGATCCAACACTCGTTCGACGCCTCCGACGGCACCTACGGCTACCGGCGGTTGCACGCCGACCTGACCGACTGGGGCATCGTCTGCGGACCCGAGCTTGTCCGGGCCCTGATGAAGGAGCTGGGCCTACAGCCATGCCAGCCACGGCCGTGGCGGCACAGCCTCACCGCCGCCGGCGACGAACCGCGCGCGATCCCGGACCTGGTGCGTCAGGACTTCACCGCCGACGCGCCCGGGCAGAAGCTCGTCGGCGACATCACCTACATACCGACATGGCAGGGCTGGCTGTTCCTGGCGACCGTCATCGACTGCCACACCCGTGAAGTCATCGGCTGGGCGATGGACGACAACTACCGCACCCCGCTCATCGAATCCGCAATCCGGATGGCCGCCGCCAACCACCGCCTGGCCGACGACGTCGTTTTTCATTCCGACCGCGGCAGCAACTACACCTCCACCGACTTCGGAAAGACCCTCAGCCGGCTGAAGATACGACAATCGGTCGGCCGGACCGGCACCTGCTACGACAACGCCCTGGCCGAATCGTTCTTCGCGACGCTGAAGAACGAGCGCACCCACCGCACGCAGTACCCGACGCGGGAACATGCCCGCGCCGATATAGCCAGATACATCGAGCTCCGCTACAATTCCCGCAGACGCCACTCAGGACTCGGCTACAAAACCCCACAACAAGTACGGGACGAGTTCGACAACCGGCAGCTCGCCGCATGAACTAGCCACAAACGAGCCTGTCCGGAAAACGCGGGGCGACCCAGGTGGTGCCAGCGGAGGCCAATCCAGGCCACGTGAAACCGCTTCGGGCAGGCCAAGATCACACACGGTCGATCTAGTGCGGTTCGCAAGCTGATGCTTGGGTGCGCAGCTAGGTGGCGACTGAGCTGCTCTGTTAGACCCGGCGGCAGTCATGCCAGGGCCTTGTCAGATCCGTGTCAGACTTCGGGGGCGTTCGCCAGAGCTGGCAGAGCCCGGTTTGAGGGTGCGGAAGTCCCTCGACGGCGGCCAATAGGCCGGAACCGGAGGGTGCTTCCGCCCGCAGCCGGGGGCCGGGATCACGTCGGCCGCCCGCGTGCCGGACGCCTCGGGTGCCGCGCAGTTTGGTGCGCTGACACCTCATCGAACACCGCTACCCGTAAAGGGAGGGATGGCTCCTCCCGGGGACGGTCTTGGTTCGTGGCGCTGTCCGTGCCCGCGCCCCTGGCGGCGGTCTGCCCCTTCGACCGCCTGCTATCGCCCCGCCGCGCCGTGCACGGCAGCCGGGGCCGGAGGTGAACCCCGCCATGTCCCGCATCCCAGCACAACTTCGTGCCCTCACCCACTCCCGAATCATTCGCCGCGTCGCCACCGTGATCTCCACGGTGGCCTGGTTCTTGTCCGCGCCGGCCGCCGTCTACGCCGCGCCAGCCGACCCGAAGGACGGTGGACCGAATCCGCTGCCGGTCGTGATCGGCAACCTGCAGACCTGGCTGATGAGCCTCCTCGCCGCGCTCGCCACCCTGTTCCTCGTCCTCGCCGGGGTCTATTGGGCGACGGCCGGCGGCGATCCGGCGCAGGTCGACAAGGCCAAGGGGGCGCTCAAGAACGCGCTGATCGGCTACGGCCTCGCCGTCCTGGCGCCGGTCCTGCTGCAGGTCGTCCGCGGCATCGTCGGAGGCTGACCATGGGTTGGCTGCTCGACCAGATTCTCGACTGGCTGGCGGCGGCGATCCTCGCGGCCCTGGACGCCCTGTTCGGGGTGATCAGCCAGGTGCTGCTGGTCACCCCGAAGGTCACCGGCCTGCCGCAGGTGCAGGCGTTGACCGGCCGTTCGGTGCTCGTCGTGGACACCGTCTTCGTCCTGGCCTTCGTGGCCGCCGGGGTGCTGACCATGACCGCCGGTGGCAGCGAGACCACCCGCTACACCGTCAAGGACCTGCTCCCGAGGCTGATCGTCGGGTTCGTCGCCGCGCACTTCTCGCAGCTGTGGTGCGGCATGCTCATCGACCTCGCCAACGCGCTCACCTTCGCGCTCGCCACACCCGCGGGTGACAGCGACGGCGCGCTGCGGGCGATCAAGACCCACATCACGGCAGGGCAGGACACGACGGCGCTGCTGCTGTTCGTGATCTGCGTGGCGATCATCGCCGTCCTGCTCGCCGGTACCGCGTTCAGCGTGATCGTCCGCTTCGCCGTCGTGCTCGTCCTCACCGCCGCCGCGCCCCTCGCCCTGGCCTGCCACGCGCTGCCGCAGACCGACCCCTTGGCGCGCCTGTGGTGGCGCTCGTACGGCGGGGTGCTGGCGGTGCCGGTGGTGCAGGGTTTCACCCTCTACGCGGGGCAGTGGATGCTCACCGATCCGCAGCATCTGCTGCCTGTGCTCGGCCTGCCGGTCGAACCCGGCGGGGTGATCAACCTGTTCATCGTCATCGTCATGCTCTGGACCACCCTGCGGGTCCCGTCCCTGATGCGCCGCTACGTGGCCACAGGCGGGGGTCGCGGGGGGAACATGCTCGGCGCGGCGGTGCGGGTGATCGTCGTGCAGCAGGTCACCCGATCGGTGCCCGGCCTCGGCCGGGCGGTGAAGGCGGTGGGTCGATGACCGACCAGACCGATCGGAGCGAGGCGGGGCGGGCGCGGATGCCCGCTGACGTCGACGCCCCCGACAAGGTCCTCTACGGGCTGACGTTCCGCCAGTTGGCGATCCTCGCCGTCGCCGCCCTCGCCTTCTACGGCGCCTGGCGCGCCTTGCACGACCTGGTGCCGGCGCCGGTGCTCGTCGGCGCCGCCGTGCTGTTCGCCGGCCTCGCCTTCGGTGTCGCCGTGGGCCGCCGTGACGGCCTGCCCCTTGATGTGTGGCTGCTCGCCGCCGTCCGCCACGCCCGGGCGCCTCGGGCGCTGTCGACGACCGACACGACGTCGAAGACTCCGGACTGGGTGCAGGCCCCCACGTCGCCGGTGGCGTTGCCGGCGCCGCTGAAGCTGCCCGCCGACGCGATCGACGACGGCGGACAGATCCGCCTTGGTGGGGCGAGTGCGGCGATGGTCGCCGCCACCAGCGTCAACCTCGCCCTGCGCACCCGCGACGAGCAGGCCGCCCTGGTGGACACCTTCGGTCGCTGGCTGAACTCGCTGTCCACGCCGACGCAGATCGTCGTGTCGGCGCAGCCGGTGAACCTGCACTCGGCCGCCCGCACCCTCGCCCAGACAGCCGAGGCGCTGCCCCACCCGGCCCTCGCGGACGCGGCGGCCGACCATGCCCGGTTCCTCGACGACCTCGCGACCCGGCGGGACCCGCTGCGCCGGCAGGTCCTCATCGTCACCTCCACCAGCGCGGGTGAGCGGGGGGAGCACGCCGCCCGACGACGCGCCGAGAACACGGTCCGCGCCCTGTCCGGCCTCGGCGTCACCACCCGCGCCCTTGACGGGGCGGCGGTCACCGCCGCGCTCGCGGCCGCCGCTGACCCCTACCGGCCGCCCCGGCCTGGCGGGCTCGCGGCCCCCGACACCGTCATCACCTCATCCACGCCCCACCAGGGGTACCGGCCTGGAAGGAGCCGACAGACATGAAGCTGCGCCACCGGTCCCAGCCCGCCGACCGCCAGCCGTCTGCACTGGCGGCCACCGTGGCTCCCGCCTCCGTGGAAGTCACGCCCCGGTTCCTGCGGGTGGGGGACGGCTACGCCGCCACCCTCGTGGTGACCGGCTACCCGGCCGAGGTCGGCCCCGCCTGGCTCGAACCCCTCCTGTCCTGGCCGGGCCGCCTCGACCTCGCCCTGCACATCGACCCGCTGCCCGCCCCCGTCGCCGCAGCCCGCCTACGCAACCAACGCGCCCGCTTCGAATCCTCCCGCCGCGCGGACGCCGGGCGGGGCAAGCTTCCCGACCCCTCCGTCGAAGCCGCCGCCGACGACGCCGCCAACCTCGCCCAGCGGTTGGCCCGCGGCGCGGCGAAGCTGTTCCGCGTCGGCCTCTACCTGACCGTGCACGCCCGCACCGAAGACGAACTCCTCGAGGCGTGCGCGCAGGTGAAAGCCGCCGCCGCGTCTACGTTGATCGAGGTGCAGCCCGCCACGTGGCGGCACCTGGCCGGCTGGACCACCACCCTGCCCCTGGCAACGGACTCGCTGCAGGTGCGCCGCACCATGGACACCCAAGCTCTCGCCGCCGCGTTCCCCCTCGCCTCCGCCGATCTGCCAGCGCCGCTGCCCGGCGACCCGCCCGCCGACGGCGGGGTGCTGTACGGCGTGAACCCCGACTCCAGCGGGATCGTGTGGTGGGACCGCTGGGCCCAGGAAAACCACAACAGCGTCGTGCTCGCCCGCTCCGGCGCCGGCAAGTCCTACTTCGTGAAGCTGGAGATCCTGCGCAACCTCTACCAGCAGGTGCAGGTCGCCGTCATCGACCCCGAAGACGAATACCTCCGCCTGGCCGACGCCGTCGGCGGCGCCGTCGTCCGCCTCGGCACTCCCGGAGTCAAGGTCAACCCCCTCGACCTGCCCTCCGGGGACAACCGCCCGGACGTGCTCACCCGCCGCGGGCTGTTCCTGCACACCCTCATCAGCGTGCTGCTCGGGCAACAGCCGCCACCGGCGGAACGCGCCGCCCTGGACCGGGCGATCCTGGCCGTCTACCGACAAGCGGGCATCACCCCGGACCCGGCCACCCACCACCGGCCCGCCCCACTCCTACAAGACCTCGCCAACTGCCTACACGCCGACACCGACCCCGCCGCCCGCCAGCTCGCCGCCCGCCTCGCCCCCTGGGTTGAGGGCTCCTTCTCCGACCTGTTCGACGGGCCCACCACCACCCGCCCCGACGGCCACCTCGTCGTCTGGTCACTGCGGCACCTGCCCGACGAGCTCCGCGCCGTCGGCACCCTCCTCGCCCTAGACGCCATCTGGCGGCAGGTCGACGCCCCCAGCCGCACGACCGCGCGGCGGCTCGTCGTCGTCGACGAGGCGTGGCTGCTCATGCGCGACGGCGAAGGCGCCCGATTCCTGTTCCGCATGTCCAAAGCAGCCCGCAAACGCCACGCCGGCCTGACCGTCATCACCCAGGACGTCGCCGACCTCCTCGGCACCGACCTCGGCCACGCCGTCGTCGCCAACGCCGCCACCCAAATCCTGCTCAAACAGGCCCCGCAAGCCATCGACGCCATCGGCGACGCCTTCCGGCTCACCGCCGGCGAACGCCGTCTGCTTCTCGCCGCCCGCGTCGGCACTGGCCTTCTTATCTCCGGCACCAACCGGACCAGCTTCGAAGCCATTGCCTCCCAAACGGAGCACCTGCTCTGCACGAGCCCGGCCGAGGTGGCCGACCTCGAGGAGGAAGGAAACGACCTGTGACACCACCCGCCATCTACTACCTCTTCCCACCCCCGCCGGTGCCCAGCCCGTCAGGGCCGGGCACCGACGTCCTCCCGCCTCCGACCGAACCCGCGCGGTGGCTGCTCGACGCCGCCAGCTGGGCGGCGCAGCGACCCTGGCTACTCGCCATCGCCGCGACCCCACTCGTCGCCTACATCGCCGGCCGCAACCTCCTGCAGCTGTGGCGGCACCGCTGGCACGCCGACGGGGCACGCCTCGTCACGATCGCCCCACCACCCGAGGTTGACCCGCACAGCGCCGCGGCGCTGTGGGCCAACCTCGCCGGCACCCTCACCCCATCCCGACGCCGACGGTGGCTCTATGGCAGCCCCCACGTGGCCTGGCAGTACACCTGGACCGGCCGACGGCTGCTCATCTCCATATGGGTGCCCGGAACCGTCCCACCCGGCGCGGTCGAAGCCGCCGTCCGCGCCGCCTGGCCCGGCGCCGCCTGCACCACCGACGGCACCCCCGCCCCGCCCATCCCGGTTGACGTGCCAGCGGTGGTGGGCGGGCACCTGCTGCCCACCGCAGCCGAATGGCTGCCCCTGCACATCGACCACGACAACGACCCGCTGCGCGCGCTGATGTCCGCCGGCTCCCAACTCAAGGCCGACGAGCACGCCTGCGTCCAGATCCTTGCCCGCCCCGCCGCACCCCGCCGCGCCCTGCGCGCGCGTCGCGCCGCGACGCGGCTGCGCAACGGCAAGACCGCCACCCCCGCCATCAACCCGGCCGCACCGCTGCTGTGGCTCGTCGAGGCATTCCTACCCGGCCGCCCCGCCAGCACCGCCCGCCCCGCCCAGACGGGTCGCCGTGACCCCGGGGTGGAACGCGACGTGCGAGCCATCCTCGACAAGACCTCCCACCCCCTGTGGGAGACCGCCGTGCGCTACGCCGTCGGCAAAGACAGCCGACGCGGCGGCACCAACCAGCGGCCACGGCTGCGGGGCATCGCCGACACCATCGCCTCCTCCTTCGCCGTCTACTCCGGCCGCAACCGCCTCACCCACCGCACCCGCATGCGAGCCCCGACCGCGGCCCTCGCGCAGCGGCGACTCGGCGCCGGGTTCCTCACCTCCACACCCGAGCTGGCCGCGCTCGCCGCGCTGCCCCGCGACCTAGCCGTCCCGGGCCTGGATCGCGCCCGGGCGAAACCGATGCCCACACCAGTTGCCGTACCGACCGGCGGGCGCGGCACCAAGATGATCGGCGACGCGCAGGTCGGCGGCCACGGCGTCGCCCTGTCCGTCCCCGACGCCCGCTACCACCTACACGTCGTCGGATCCACCGGCTCCGGCAAGACCACCCTGCTGGTCAACCTCGCGGTCGACGACATAAAGGCCCGTCGTGGCACCGTCGTCATCGACCCCCACGGCGACCTCGTCCTCGACATCCTCGACCGGCTCCCCGCCTCCGCCGCCGACCGCCTCGTCATCTTCGACCCGGACCAACCGAACCCGCCGACGATCAACCCCCTATCCGGCGACGACCCGGACCTGGTCGTCGACAACCTGGTGTCGATCTTCGGAAACATCTTCGCTAAGGCGTGGGGACCGCGGATGGACGACGTGATGCGGGTGGCCTGCCTGACGCTGTTGCGGCACGCCAACGTCACCCTGCAGCACATCCCGCCCCTGCTCAACTCGGCGCAGTTCCGGTCGGCGATGACCGTCGACCTGGACGATCCGGCCGGCCTGTCCGGGTTCTGGCAGTGGTACGACGACCTCAACCCCGCCCTGCGCTCACAGGTCATCGGCCCCGTCCTGGCACGGCTGCGGGCGTTCCTGCTGCGCGACTTCGTCAAACGGACCATGCGCTACCCGCACTCCAGCTTCGACATGGGCAAAATCCTCGACGGCGGCGCGCTGCTCGTGCGCATCCCGAAGGGCCAACTGGGGGAGGACACCAGCAAACTGCTGGGCTCCCTGATCCTGGCGCAGGTGTGGCAGGCCGCCACCGCCCGCGCCCGCATCGCCCCCGACCAGCGCCGAGACGCCAGCCTGATCATCGACGAGGCCCAGAACTTCCTCACCCTCGCCAACAGCCTGGACACGATGCTCGCCGAGGCCCGCAAATACCGGCTGTCGATGGTCCTGGCCCACCAGGACCTCGCCCAGTTTCCCAAGGACCTGCTCGCCGCTGTCTCCGCGAACGCCCGCAACAAGATCTACTTCTCGTGCGCGCCGGAGGACGCCCGCGTGCTGGCCCGCCACACCCTGCCGGAACTCGACGAGCACGACCTGACCCACCTCGACGCCTACACCGCCGCGACACGTCTCGTCGTCGACGGTCGGCAGACACCGGCGTTCACCCTCAAGACACGCCCACCCCAGCCGGTCGTAGGGGAGGCCACCGCGATCCGCGAAACGGTCGCGCGGAAGCCAGACCAGCAGAACACCAGCGCCATCGACGAGCTGGTCGACCGCTTGTCGAAGCCCCCGGACAACAACCGGACCACCAAGGGCAGGGGCGCCAGAGACAAGCGCTGAACGACCCGCTCGTACGGCAGGAGCGGCGATACCAGGGTCCGTCATCGTCACCGAATCCCGGCTGCACAGGCCATTCGACCAGCCCTTCACCTCGCGTTCACCACCGCTGCGCACACCGCCGCTGACAGACCCACCCGAACACGTCTGTCAGTGCTGCACACCAGCAGTGACCAGGCGCGCCACGGCCATCGCAGATTCCAGACACCCCTCCAACGGAGGGGTGTCTCCGTCTTCCCCTGAAGGGATCCCACACATGTCCAGCGAATCCTCCAACTCGCACTCCGACTCCTCCAAACCGAATCCGCCCACCTCGTCCACCTCATCCCCGTCGCCGTCGTCTCGTCGCCCCTCACGGCAGGAGCGCCTGGAGTCACTGCGGCGGCTGACCCTGCGCGACCGCATGCTGCTCGGCTGGCTCGCCGAGCACTACCTGCTGTCCACCGACCAGATCGCCGAAGCCCTGTTCCCGTCACGCCGGGCGGCCCTGGTACGCCTCGCGGCGCTGCGCTCCATCGAGGCGGTCACCCGGTTCGTGGACATCACCACCGGCACCGGCCAGTACCTCTACGCCCTCGGCCCGCTCGGCGCCGTGCTGCACCCCACCGCCTACACCGACCCCGACCAGCCCACGGCCCGTCCGCCGCGTTCAAGCATCGAGCGCACCGAACGCATCGTCGGCAGCCGCAAGCTGCGCCACCTGCTCGGCGTCAACCAGCTCTTCGTCGACCTGCACGCCTACACCCGCACCGACCCGAACGCGCGCCTGCAGCGCTGGTGGTCCGAGCAACACGCCACCGCCGCCTACGCCGCCGCCGACATCCGCCCCGACGCCCACGGCGTCTGGTCCGTCGGCGACCGTACCGTCGGGTTCTTCCTCGAACACGACAACAACACCGAAAACCTCAGCAGGGTGCTACGCAAGCTGCGCGCCTACGAACGTCTCACCGAGTTCGGCCCCCACTACCCGGTCCTGCTCCGTGTGCGCAGCCGCCGCCGCGAGGCGAACCTGCTGCGCGCCCTGGCCGGCGTGCCCACCGCCATGCCGGTCGCCACCGGCATCCACGACGAGCACCCCGCCGGCCCGGCCTGGACCCTGACCACCGACCCGGGGCTGCGCCGCTGGCTGCACGAACTGCCCAGCGATCACGGACCCGACAACCCCGCCACCAACCCGCACCGCTACGTCCACCCCGACAACGACTGACACCAAACCCGCCCCACACCACGGACGGTCTAACAGGGCCGGATCACCGCCCAGACATCGAGAACCCCCGGGCGGTGATCCCGTCCCAGGGACATCTGTCAGACGAGCGACTCCGCTGTCAGATCCGGCCGGTCTGACAGACCACACGCCTCCATCACCGCCGCAGCCACCTTCACCGCCTAACAACGCAGGTCAACGCCCTGATCGGCGGCAACCGAGGCGAAATCGCTGACAGACCGAACCCCTATCGTTTCGGCAACACCACACCTCACATATCGCTCCACCCGGTTCGGTCCCACCTCAGGGATCCCTCGCCGCACCCCGCGGTACGCGACGCCCACCCGCTCCGGCCGGTCGGCACGCGCCCGCGCGGCGACCCCTTCGAGGTCGCACCAACCACCCGCACCACCTCTCTCTTCCCCTTCCGCTCTGACCCGACCCATGCACCCGGTGGGCCGGTCAGTCCCGCGCGCCCAGCGCACCCCACCTGAAGGAGGACCGCGTATGTCCACTCTCAACGGCACCCCGCTGACCCGTCACGGCAGCCGTGTGCCCACCCTCCCGGCGAAACCGGCCCTCACCCGGACCGCCACCACCGTCCCGCAGCCGAAGACGGCCGCCACGGTCACCCCGGCCGTCGTGGCCAGCCCGCAGGCAGTCGTCCGCACCATGATCGTCTGCGTCTCCGAGGAACTGGCCCAGGCGCTGAGCACCACCCGGCAACTCGAACGCCACCTCAACATCTCGGGCACCAGCTGCCCCCGGTACTGGGCACGCACGGGCCTGCGCCCCTGGCAGCGGCGGCAGCTCATCGACCTGCGCAAGGCCAAGACCGGACCCTGGTACTGCGCGGGCGGACCCATCCGCCTGCTCGACCTGGCCGGCATGCGCCACGGCGCCTACCTCGGCGCCAGCGTGCGCCACCAGCAGTGGACCCACGTCGTCGCGGGCACGAAGGCAGCCACCCCGTGGCCGGTCTTCCTGCAGAAGCACCTGTCCGACCCATCGGGATACCCGATGGACACCGCGACCGCCGAGTTCCACCGGCAGCCGCGCGTGCAGGCCATGCGCATGCACAACGCCGCGACACACGGCCCGGGGCAGCTCGACCTGGGCGACCTGGAGATGTTCCAGGCCGGCACCGCCGCCTACGCCAACTACCACGCCCTGTGGGCGCTGTGCACCGACGCCCTCCTCACCGAGACCGGCGACCGGATGCAACCGGCCAGCGCGTTCTTCGCCGACCGGATCACCTACCTCCAGCAGGCGGCCCGCTACCTGGACTCGCTCGACGAGGACCAGCGGCTGTTCGCCATCGACCTGCACCACCAGTGACCGCAGACCCGCCGGGCCAGCCACACCACCCCTCGCACCCGAAAGGGACCGGTGCTGCCCGACCGGTTTCCTCACGGCCCGCCACGCCGCCTCGTGCGGCGGATCGGCTGCGGGCTTTCCGTACCGCCCGGCCATCGGCGACCTTGTGCCGCCGGGCTGGTTGCGCCCGAGCCTCCGGCAGCCGGGCCCGGCTCGAAGCCGCCCCCGGGGCGGCAAACCGCAGTCGCCGGGCGCCCCAGGCCGGGGCATCCGATCCGAGCCCGGCCGGCAACAGGCCGCCCTTTCCCTCTTCCATCTCTCGCTCCCGGAAAGCCGCTCTTAAGACCCGGCGGCGTACCGGACCCGCCGTACCGGATCTCCAGCTGTGTCCCGAGGTCCGGTCATCGCACTTGATCAGCGCCGCGATCGAAGCGTGGATCAGTGCTGACCTCACCACGAAAGGACGATGCCCATGACCGACACACCGGAGCCCGTGCCGGCCCACGCGATGTTCAAGGTCCTCGCCGCGCTCGCGGAACTCGGCGAAGCGACGGCCGCCGCCGTGGCCGACAAGGCCGGGCTCGGCTACTCCACCGCCACCGCGAAGCTGCGTGCCTGGGAGCAGACCGGGCAGACCGAACGCATCCACACCGAAAGCAAGCGTGCCGTGTGGCGGCTGACCGACGCCGGCCGCGCCACCGTCGGCACGGACCAGGCCACGTCGCCAGCGCATGACAGCCCGCCCGACGCGCTGCCCGGCGAACCCGCACACCCCGAGGACGACCCTGCCGAGGTCACCGACACCGCAGAGTTCCCCGAGGAGCCGTCCACGCCGGAACCCGCGAATCCCGCTCACCCGGAGCCCTCGACCTCCGCCAGCGACACGACCGCCCCGGACGCACCCACACCGCCCGACGGTGAGGAAGAACCCGTTGCCGACACCGACGGCGACAGCCAGCGGTCTGCCTCGACACCCGACGGCGCCGACCCGGACACCGCCGCCCCGTCCGATGACCCAGCCATCGGAGGCAGTCGCCGGGCGAAGGGCTCCCTGCGAGGGGCGGTGCTGGACATCCTCGAAGCCCACCCCGACCGGGCCTACAAGACCAGCGAGCTGTGCAAGCTCATCGACGCCGCCAACGAAGGCAGCGGCGCGAAGAAGGCCAGCGCGGGCGCGGTCGTCAACGCGGTGGTCAAGCTCGTCGCCGCCGGGAAGGCCGTGCAGACCGTGGAAAAGCCGGCCACCTTCCAGCTCGCCCCCACCACCGGCAGCCGATAGCCGCCGGCCACCTGTCAGGCAGCCCGAGGGCGGGCGTCGAAGTTGGCGCCTCACGCCCGCCCCCGGTGCTCCTTCGCGCACAAGGAGCGTTCCCAGTGTCTTCCATCCTGCACACGATCGCCATCGCCGTCGGCGGGATCCTCGCCGGTCTCGCCCTCGCCGCCGCCCTGCTCTGGCGGCAGCAACAAGAACTGCAGGCTGCCCGCTACGAGGCCACCCACGACGAGATCACCGGCCTGACCAACCGGCGGCTGTTCCTCACCCGCCTGCGCGCCGCCTTGGAGAACAACGCACCGGTCGGGGTGGTGCTGCTGGACCTCAACCGGTTCAAGACCGTCAACGACACCCTCGGCCACGAGGTCGGCAACGACCTGCTCCACCAGGTCGGCCGCCGCCTGGCCAGCCTCGGCGTCCCGGTGCGGGTCGCGGCCCGGCTCTCTGGCGACGAGTTCGCGCTGCTGGTCACCGGCGACCGCGACGACACCGCCGCCGCGGCCGACGCCGCCTGGCAGGCGATCGCCGGCGACTCGATCCGCGTCGTCAACGGCCACCTGCAGGTGACCGCCTCGGTCGGCTACACCCACACCCACCACCCGAACACCAGCACCCGGCAACTGCTCACCCAGGCCGACCGCGCCATGTACGAGGCGAAACGCGTCGACGGCGGCGTACGCGAGTACCTGCCCCAGCTCACACCAGCCGTGCGTAGCCGCAGCCGGCACGGCGGCTGACCCCGCACCCGCATGTCACAGGCCCCGCAGCCACCCGGCTGCGGGGCCTTTCGCCTGCCCACCCCTTTGCAAGGGAGAACCTGGTGTTGTCCTTCAACACTGTCCGCACGCTCACCGATTGCCTCATCGCAGCAGACGCCGACGCCGAGCAGATGGGCTGGGGTCAGCCCCCGACGCTGCTGCTCGTCCACGACTGGCTCCTGACCTCCAAGCCGAAGCGACGGCGCAAGATGCGCTGCCTCGAGTTCCCGCTGCACCCCGACGACCTGCTCGCCGACCCGGCTGGTCTGCCCGCGCTGCTGCACCGCCTCGCCGCCAGCCTGATCAACCCCACTGCGTCCACGCCCTACCAGGCCACCCTCGCCACGATCATCCGCCGGATCCGCGCGGCCACACCGGACGCGCGTCTCGTGGCCTGGGCCGCCTGCTACGACGACATCCACACCAGCGGCGGGCAGCCACGGCAGGCCCGCCGCGTTGACGCCGTTGACGCCGCCGGGCGCGTCTACCAGCTCACCCACCTGCGCGGCGAGGACCACCCGCGGGTTGGCGTCGACGACGCCCCCGACCCGGGCGGCATCCCCGCCACCTACCCCGGTCTGGTCGCGCTGCTGGCCGCCACCGTCCGCCACGTCGAGAGCAGGACCGCCGGGGGCGCGCCACGACCGCAGCGGTCCCGCCTCCGCATCGAGCCCGAGGAACCGATCTTCGGCGTGTGTGGGCCCGACGGCGCCTCCATCCGCTGCCGGATCTGCGGCGGCGTCGACGAGATCGACTCCGACGAGATGCCCTCCATGGCCGGCTACGGCGAAGACACCTACACCAAGTGCACCCGCTGCGGATCCGTCGAGACCACTGACCCGATCTTCGGCTGGCGCGCCGAGCCCGCCATCTGGCCGCCCACACCCGAGCCCGACCAGCCGTGACGTCGCCCGATGAAGGAGTTTGTTTCGTGAGCACCCACTGCTACATCGGCGCCACCCGGCCCGACAACCCGCACCTGGTGCACGCCCGTTTCGTGCTCTTCGACGGCCACCCCGCCGTCGTGGTACGCACCCTGGCCACGATTTGGGCCGGCCACGCCCATCACGACACGATCGCGTTGGTCACCGCGATCCTCGCCTACGACTGGGAGTACCTCGACCCGGACATCACCGCCACCAGGCTGTCCCCGTTCGCCGGGCAGCGTCCGGTGCCGGGCGTCGGCATGACCCTCGCTTCCGAGGTGGACCCGCCGGAGCCGGTCACGGTGTTCCCGCTGTGCCACGCCGGGCACCTCGACGCGGAGTGGATCTATCTCATCGAGCCGGACACCGACACCATCGCCGTGCACACCAGCGACGGCACCCGCCTCGCCACCTACCCCCTGGTCAACTGCCTGCACCCTGCTGGCACCGACCGGGCCGAGCGGCCCTGCGGGTCGCGACCAGCGGTCGGAGCGCCGCGGTGAGCGCCCGCGCCCTCGCCTTGATCGCCGCCGGGGTGATCGCCGTGCTGGTGCTGTGCGCTGGCGCCGCCGGTGCCCTGTTCACCGGCGGTGGCACCGCCTCGGCGGCCTGCTACGGCGCGGTCGGTCCGGACGGTCAGCCGCTGCTGCCCACCCTCACCATCTCCCCACCCGCCCGCCCCGGCGCGGGTGGGTGGGACAGCGAGCAGATGGCCAACGCCGCCGTGATCGTCGCCGTCGGCGCGGATCTGAAGGTCCCGCCGCGAGGCTGGGTGATCGCCCTGGCCACGGCCATGCAGGAATCCACCCTGCGGAACCTGCCCGGCGGGGACCGCGACTCGATCGGCCTGTTCCAGCAACGCCCCTCGCAAGGCTGGGGAACACCCGCCCAACTGCGAGATCCCCGCTACGTGGCCGGGAAGTTCTACCAGGCACTCCTCGCCATTGATGGCTGGCAGGCCATGCCGCTGACCGACGCCGCGCAGGCAGTGCAGCGCTCCGCCTTTCCCGGCGCATACGCCAAGTGGGAGGACGATGCGATCGCCCTGGTCCGCGTTCTCACCGGCGGCACACCCGCCGGACCCGTCACCGCCGATCTGGAGCAGGCGATGAGCAACCCGCTGTGCCTGTTCGACGCAGGCGACGGCCAACCCGGCGGCGAGCAGGTCCCCCTGCCCGCCGGGTTCACCTTGCCGCCGGGCACACCGCTGCCGGTCGTGACGGCGATCGGCTGGGCTCTGGCCCAGCTCGGCACCCCCTACACCTTCGGCGGGGACTGCACCGCAGCACATTCCGGGATCCCCGCGCGCCAGTGCGACTGCTCATCGCTTATGCAGCAGGCGTACCGGGCCGCCGGCATCCCCCTGCCCCGCACCACCAGCGAACAGGTCCACGCCGGCACCCCGGTCGCCGACTACCGCGACCTGCGGCCCGGGGACCTGCTGTTCATCCCCGGCAGCCGCGGCAGCACCGCCCGCCCCGGCCACGTCGGCATGTACCTCGGCCAAGGACTCATCGTCCAAGCCCCGCACAGCGGCGACGTCGTCAAGATCAGCCGCCTGTCCGCGTGGGCCAGCCAGCTCGCGGCCGTCCGCCGGATCGTCAGTTGACCTGGGCTCCCGCCGTCGGTGTTCGAACAGGCAATCGCCAGCGCCCGAACCCACCCCTCGGCTTGCTAGCCGGGGCAGTGCCCTTCAGAGACAGGAGGAACACGATGGATCCCACTCGCAGCATGCTGCTCGCCCTCGCCAGGCACGCCGAGGAAGCCAGGCTGCGCTGGAACGCCGAACGCGCCGCCGTGCGGGCTCGCGGCGAAACGCCTGCCCACAGCGAGACGTACGCCTACTACGTCCAGGCCAACCTGTGCCTGATCGCCGCGATCAGCGCGGCGAACCTTCCGGCGGACTTCCGCATCTACGACATCACGCTGTCCCGCGACCCGGTCGCGGCGGCCGAGCAGCTGCGGCAGGCCGTTGTCGCCTACGACCCCAGCGGTCCGATCGAGGCCGCGCACGAGGCAGCGCGCCTGGCCTACAAGGCAGCCTTCGCCGAACCCGTCACCGCACAGGAACAGCAGTACGTCGACCTGCTCGCCAGCCTTCCCGCCCCACGACGCGACAAAGTCGTCGAACTGGCCGAGGAACGCGCCCACAACGCCGAGGCATGAAGCCCACGAGCCCCGGCGAATCACCAGCCTCATCAGCCGCCCGCAGGGCCACGACCCCTCGTGGCGCGACTCGTTCCGGCGGCTTCGATCGCACACCCCCGTGAAGGGATCCCGTGAGCGTCTACACCTTGACACCCAAACCCGGTTTCGAGCGCTACACCATCCAGGTCGGCTGGAATCCGCACCGCACCTACTTCGCGACCGTCGTCGACTTCGCCTGGGATCCGGTCACCGACCCCGACAACGAACCCGACACGGTTCGGATCGGCCTGGTCGGGGCGGTGCTCGACCCCGCCGAGGTGCTCCTGGCCGTCGCACCCTACGCCCACATTCCGGCTGACCTGGCCGCCGCACTGCGCGCGGACCAGGCCGCGCACCCCGTGCGCCGCTAACCCGAACAACAGCGGCCGCCGTTCGCGCCGCGACGCCAAGGGCCCGCATCGCCACGCAGATCGCACCTTCCCGCACGATCCTGCCCGCCGACACGGCCCGCCCGCGGATACACCCTGCAAGCCACTCAAGAACGGACATGACCTATGACCAGCTCAAACAACACGAGGCCAGCGCAGCCGGAGCGCGCCGGCCGGGATCCCTGCTCGGCCGCCGACACCTACCAGGTAGGGAATCGGATCGCGCTTGAGCACACCAGCGATCCGCACACGCGGCTGCGGCCGGGTGACGAGGGCACCGTGCGCCGCTACGACCCCGATCAGCGGGTCCTGGATGTGGAATGGGACAGCGGTTCCCGGCTGTCGATGCTGCTCGGCGAGGGTGACCGTGTCCGCCGGCTACCCGACGCCGGCTGGCAGCGGGTGCTCGACGCTCTGCGCGAGGCGGGGGCGGAAGCCGGCCGCAACGCCGCCGAGTGGTGGGCGCAGGACACCATCGGCGGGCGGGCCCGCGGCGACGTGGCGGCGACCGCGCGAAAGGTTCTCACCGAGATCGAGGCCGCCACCGGGCGCGATTTCGATGGGCTGCCCGTCTCCGACCGCGACGACGTCGCCTCCGGCCGCGCCCGCTACGCCGAGCACGCCCCGCCCGGCGCCCCCGAGTGGGAGGACCTGACGGGCGCGCAGCGTGACCAGGCGCGATGGGCGTGGTGCGACGGGTTCGACGAAACGGTCGAAGTCGAGGCGGCCCGGCAGTGCCGCATCGTGCTGCATCCCGACGGTGACGACCGGGACCTGCGCCACGTGTACCCGGAGCGGGTGCGCCTGGGCGGGCCTGGCGTGTTCGCAGGCGACTGGACGTGGGCGCCGAACGGCGCCGGGGAGATGAGGATCCCGGTCGGGTTCGTCGGCACCCTGGTGGACACGTGGAATGGGTGGGCGGTGTTTATCTGCACGCGGGAGGTCGCCGAGGCGATCGTCGCCGACCAGCAGACTGCGCGTGACCGCTACCGGCAACAGCTCGCCGCAGAGGGTGTCACCGGGGAGCGGCTGGACCGGATAGTCGACGAGTCGATGGGGCGGCTGTGGTTCGACGGCGACGTCATCGTCGCCGACGAAACCCGCGTGCACGACGACCCGGACGCAATCGAACGGATCACGCCTGATGCGGACGGCCGGTACATCGTGATGGGCCGCGCCTGGACCTGGCTGCCAGTGCACCCCTATGACTGCGACCGCATCGCCGGTCACATCCCCGATCCGCCGTCGGCTGCCTGAGCCGGTTGGCCCGCCTCACTGCTTCGCGACGTCATCAAGGGACAGCCGGTACCAGTGGTCGGCGGTGATCACGTGCAGAACCTCACCGCGGCCGATCACCGTCACATGAGCCGGAAGCGGGCCTCCACCAGGCAGCACAAGCCGGTAGTAACCAACGACGCGCATCGCCTGCCCCGCCAGCTCCCCCACGGCAAACCGGTCACGATCCGGCCCGTACCCACCGAGCAGCCCCACCCGGGTACCGCTGACCACCAATGCCCTCGCCCCGTCGACCGGGTTACGCCAACCAGTGACCGAGTCATCACGGATCTGCACGACCGGGAAGTCGGTGTAGTAGCAGGTCCAGACCGCATCGTCGGTGACGTTGAGGGCGTAGCAGTCGTCGATCGCATCCCAGTCGTTGTCCACGTGGGACGGGAAACGCCACGCTGGCTCCAGCCGCGGTGAGAAACGAACCAGCCCGCTGTTGCCCATCGGCGGGGCGGAGTTGACGTCACCCCAGCCGTAGTTTCCGTAGACGCCCTCATCGAAGTACCCCACCCACACCTCCCCGGAGGCGGTGGTGAAGACGTGTTCGATGCCGTCACCGAGCGTCGCCCGGGCCTCGATCCGTCCATCGCCGTCGTAGACCTCGGCGTTGTGGTCCGGGCCGTCGGCCCGCCACCGGCATCGGGCCCCGACAACCAGTACCCGCCCCTGCGGCAAGGGCTGGACCGACGGATGGGCCAGCGTCAACCCGGCCAACGGCATGACACCAGCAGTGTTCCCCACCTGCCGGCTCACCCTGGCGGCCACGGGTCGGGCGGCCGTCGGGTCAGGAAACGCCGCCCAGCCCGGTTGAGTGGTGACCGACCGCAGCGCCGCCTCGCCTTCTCCGGTCGACCACAACGCTACGAGGTCACCGGCGGGTCCGATCGACGCCGACACGAGCACGTCACCACGGTCAGGCCGTACGAGCGGCACGCCCTCGTCGAGTTCCCACTTCGGCAGCGCGCGGACGGTCTGCTTTCCCTTCCGCCGGCGGCCCTTCCACCCCTTCACCCCGATACCTGATCACCACAACCCATCTCTACGCCAGCGGATTCGATCCGCAGCCTGCGCCTGACCGATCAGCGGCAGGACGGACGCCAAAGACGCGGCCGCTGCCACGGCAGCCCCTGCCGCCCGCCCGACGGGCGGCGTCGAAGCGACACAATCCCCTACCAGGAGCATCAGCATGTCCAATGACTGTGCCGACGAGTTCGGCGAGTACGCCCACGAGGAAATCCTGCAAGCCCTCGTCCTGAGTCTGCTCACCAGCGGCGACCTGGACCAGCTCTGCGACGACGCCGACCTGCCCCATCTCGTCGGCCACGATGGCGTCCCGGTGACCATCACGTCCGCCCGCGTCTACCGCGACGCCGGGGTGCTGACCCTCGACCGCGGTGTGTGGCTGGAGCTGTCCGACGGCAGCGTGTTCGGCCTGACCATCGGCGTTTCCCGCCGCCCACACGGCGAGGTCACCCTCCGCCGCCCATAGCCCTCGGCACCGCATCGACTTGATCGATCCGGGGCTGGCTGCGTTCCTTGTCGTCGCCTGGTGGCGGCGGCACCCGACCGGGCAGCCCCTGTTGCAGGCTGCCTCTGCTTGATGTGAGCACCTCACGGAGGTTGCCGGGCCGACCCCTGCCACAGGGCGGACCCGTCACCGCCGTCTCCGCCGCGCGGAACCGTACCAACCGCCCGCGCGCCCGGAGACGGGTGCGCGGGCCCCCATTGACAGGAGGACCCGCATGGACCCTGCAACCCCACCCACCAGCCCGGCCGCAGATGCCGCCGGTGACGGTCGTCGGCCTGGCTACCTGTACCGGCAGGTGGCCGCTCACCTGGCCGCCCATCCCGATCAGGTGTTCAAGGTCGGGGAGCTGACCACGGCGATCACCGCCCGCTCCACCGGCGCGGTGTTCGAAGCCCTGAAGAAGATGGCGGCCGCCGGTTACGCCACCCACCAGACCGGCCCGCACCGGTTCCAGATCACCCAGGCCGGGATCGACGCGGCGGGGGCGATGCCACCGCCCGCCCCGCGCACACCCCGCAGTGGCCGCGGGGCAGGTCGGCGGCAACCCGTCTCCCGCCCCAACGGTGACCTGTACTTCCCGCGCAAGCTCGCGGGCGCCACCGATGTGGACGTGCTGCGCCGGCTGCGCGAGAAGCGCATCCCCGTGCTGCTCTACGGGCCGCCCGGCACCGGCAAGACCGCCCTCGTCGAGGCCGCCTTCCCCGACCTGCTCACCGTCGCCGGGACGGGGGACACGGTGGTGGAGGACTTCCTCGGCAACTTCATCCCCCTCCCCGACGGCGGATTCGAGTTCGTCTACGGCCCCCTCGTCACCGCCATGCGCGAAGGCCGGGCGCTGCTGGTCGACGACGCCACCCTCATCCCCCCGAAAGTCCTCGCCGTGCTCTACCCGGCCATGGACGGCCGCCGCGTCATCACCATCCCCGGCTACCGCAACGAACGCGTCGAAGCCGTCGACGGGTTCTACGTCATCGCCGGCCACAACCCCGGCGTGCACGGCGCGATCCTCACCGAAGCCCTCGCATCCCGGTTCGACGTGCACGTCGAGGTCACCACCGACTGGGACCTCGCCCGCCACCTCGGCGTCCCCAACCCCGCCGTCCAAGCCGCCATCGCGCTGAACGCCGACCTCGCCGCCGGGCGTGTCGGCTGGGCGCCGCAGCTGCGGGAACTGCTCGGCTTCGCCCGCGTCCGCAAAACCCTCGGCCTACCCGCCGCGGTGGCCAACCTCGCCGGCCGCGCCCCCGACGAGGACCGCGACCACGTCCTCGCCGCCCTCAGGCACCAGTTCGGCTCCGACATCAGCCCGCTGACCCTCGGCAAACAACGCTGACCCCTCACAGGAAGGAACCCCACATGGCTCATCCCCGCACCCACCGGCAAGCCGGCACCACCACCACCGTCGGCGACCCGGACTGGCAGGCCTGGTGCGACGCCTGGACCCGCCACATCCCACTGCTGACCGGCCGCACCGACCTGTCCGTGCTGGTCGCGCCCGGCGCGGGCGGCGGCGCCCCAGCCTGCTTCTACCCCGACGCCCGCCGCATCGAGGTCGACGCCACCCACATCGGCGCACCCGACATCGCCAACCCCCGCCGCCCCGGCCACAAGCGCCTGGTGCCGACCGCCTACGGGCTGCTCGTACACGAAGCCGCCCACGCCACCCACAGCCAATGGACGGCACCGGCGGGCACCCCGCCGGTCGTCGCCGCCGTCGCCGACCTCCTCGAAGAGTCCCGCGCCGAGAACCGGCAACGCGGCAGACGACGCAGCGACCGCCGGTGGCTACGCCACACCGTCACCACCCTCCTCACCCCCGACGACGCGCCCGTCGACGACCCGTGGCACGCCGCCCACCTCGCCGCTCTCCTCCTCGCACGGGTCGACGCCCGCATCATCACCACCAAAGACATCAAGGGTGTGCGTACCGCCGTCACCGCCGTCCTCGGCCGCAAGAAACTGCGGCAGCTGCGCGACATATGGCGCCAAGCCCACACCACCGGCGACACCGACGCCGACCAGATGATCGACCTGGCGTGGCGGTGGTGCCGCATCCTCGACATCGACCCCCACCGGCAACCCGAACCACCCCAACCAGACCCGGGACAGTTCGCCGGCCAGCTCGCCCAGGCCCTCGCCGACTACCTCGCCCACGCCACCGGCCTCACCCCCGCCGAATACACCACCAGGCAGATCCAGTCCCGGCACGGGACGCCCGCGACGTGGACCCGCCGCGACCCCACCGACAGCGAACGCGCCGCCGCCCGCACCCTCGCCGCCCGACTACGCCGGGCCCGCACCCACCAGCCCGAACCCGACACCAGGCCCAGCCCGACACCGCCCGGACGGCTCCGCACCCGCCACGCCATCACCGCCCAAGCGCAAGCCGCCGCCGGAACCATGCCCACCGCCACCCCATGGCAGCGGCGCGCCACCCTGCCGCCGCCGAAGCCGACCCTGCACCTCGCGGTGCTCGTCGACACCTCCGCATCCATGCGCGCCTACACCGCGCCGATGTCCGCCGCCGGGTGGATCCTCGCCCACGCCGCCCACACCAACCACGCCACCACCACCATGATCGGCTTCGGCAACCGCGCCACCCTGCTCGTGCCACCCCGCCAGCACCCCGCCCACGTCCTGCAAATGCGCGCGGCCGGCGGCACCAGCGCGTTCACCGACGCGGTGAAACTCGCCGACCAGCTGCTACACCTGCGCCAACCCGGCAGGGTCCGGATGCTCGCCGTCGTCTCCGACGGCGACCTACCCGACACCACACCCGCCCAACGCCTCATCACCACCCTGCACCAGGCCGGCTGCGCGGTGCTGTGGCTACGCCCCGCCGACCTGCCCGGACACACCTTCACCCACACCACCACCCTGCTGGTGGCCGACCCGGTGCAGGCCGTCGACGCCATCGCCGACGCCGCCGTCACCGCCCTCGAACACGCCTAACCAGCGCCACTCCCAGCCGCCGCCGCGTTCCTGATCACGCCGCTCGCGGCCCGCCGCTGATCCCA
This sequence comes from Micromonospora sp. RTBAU3-60, assembly GCF_054963695.1. NCBI lineage: Bacteria > Bacillati > Actinomycetota > Actinomycetes > Micromonosporales > Micromonosporaceae > Micromonospora > Micromonospora sp. RTBAU3-60. The sequence goes on from NZ_JBUEGB010000004.1 coordinate 240,524, forward strand.
CTCCGTCCGCAGCGGGCGTAACCAACCGCTGCCGGTCCCACCAATCTCGCAGCACACGGCCGTTGCCCGGCCGCCCACGCACCTGTCGCGCACCCCCGGGCACGGCCATACAGCCGTGCCCGGGTTTCCCACCTGACCTCCCGAAAAGGGGAAACCTGATGACACCGCCACCGCGCACCCGCCCCACCGCGCATCCCGCCACCAGCCCCGCCCGCCCCAGTGCCGGTCGGCAGCCGAGGACCGCCGTGGTCGGCGGATCCCTCACCCGGCCCACCGCGGCCCTGCACGGCAGGCAACGCCGCCACCTACCGGCTGCGGTCGCCGCCGTCCACCGCGGCCCCGTCATCGGCACCCGCCTCGGCCTCGGCAACCTCCCCGCTCATCGCAGCTGACCGGCCCCCTGGCCGGCCCCCTGACCTGACCGCGTACTGCCGGCGGCGGCCGCGCGCCGTGACCTGCCGGCTTCACCACCGCGAGCTCCGCACGCCCACCCCGGCGGCTGCGGAGCCCACTCTGCAAAAGGAGTTCTCCCACCATGACGCACGACCACCCGGCCCGGCTGCCGCTGGCCTCGATCAGCGACCTGCTCGCCGCCGTGCCCTACCTGCTCGGCTTCCACCCCGCCGACAGCCTCGTCATCGTCGGCCTCACCGGCCGCCGCATCACCGTGGCCGGCCGCGCAGACCTCCCCGAGCCCGCCACGGTCACTGACTGGGTGAACGCCGTCGGACGGCAGCACCTCGCCCTGCTGCGCAACGTCGACGCCACCACCGCGATCCTCATCGGCTACGGACCCGCCACCACCGTCACCCCGGTCATCGACGCCCTCACCCCACACCTGCACGACGCCGGCATCACCGTCTTCGACGCGCTGCGCGTCACTGACGGCCGCTACCACTCCTACCAATGCCAGGACCCGCACTGCTGCCCACCCGACGGGGTGCCGTTCGACCCGCACTACAGCCCCACCGCCGTACACGCTGTCGTCGCCGGGCAGACCGCCCTGCCCGACCGGGCCGCCCTGGTCGCCAGCGTCGCCCCCACCAGTAGCGCCGGCATGGCCGCGGCGAGCCGGCGGGCGCAGGAACGCGCGTTCACCACCCAGACCCACGGCGGGCGGGCGGCGCTCATCCGCGCCGGCAAGAAAGCCGTCGACGAGGCGTTCGCCCGCTACGCCGCCGACGCCATCCTCACCGACGACGAGGTGGCCTGGCTCGCGGTTCTGCTCGCCGACATCGCCGTCCGCGACCACGCGGGAGAGACCACCGGCGACCAGCCGTGCCACCTCGCGCTGTGGACCGACCTCACCCGCCGCGCCGACCCGGCCTACGCCGCAGCCCCCGCCAGCCTGCTCGCCCTCACCGCCTGGCGGCAAGGCCAAGGCGCCCTCGCCTCCGTCGCCCTCGACCGGGCCCTGACCGCCGACCCTCACTACCGCCTCGCCCGGCTCATCGACCACGCCCTGCGCCACGGCATCCCACCCGCAGCCCTCAACGACGGGCCCACCACCGGCAACCCGACTCCGTAATCGCCTGACCCACGGCGACCGCACGGCCGGCACCCGCCGGCCAACCGGATCCGATCACCTCAAGGAGAACCTTGATGGCACTGCACCTCTACTTCGACCTGCGCGACACGCTGCGGCTGGCCGAACACGCCGCGGCCAGCCCGAGCCACGCCCCGTCCTTCACCGAACACCAGGACGGCATCACCTGCCCCGGCGCCCTGGTCTGGGTCCACGACCACGGCGTCTACCTCATGTCCAGCGGCCTGCCCCATCTCGCCGACCCGAACCGCCCTGACGCCAACCTCGTCGTCTACGCCCACGGCTGGAACCCCGACACCGACGGCCACCGCCACGACCCCGACCTCGGCGGAGACGACTTCGCCGAGCACCTGCACCTCACCGAGGACCCCACCCCGCTGATCGGCATGCTCCGCGACGCCCACACCGCCGGCTACCGGTGGCTGCACCTGACCGTCAGCGCCGACACCTACGAGGTCCGCGTCGCCCGCACCCGCCACCACTACTAACTGCCCACCCCGCCGGCCCCGCCTTCCCCCTCGGCAGGCGGGGCCGACGTGTTCCCCAGCCCTGGAGACCCGCATGTCTACCTATGACAGTCCCGACCCGCAACCGGCGACCCTGGAGTCCGTCCTGCGCGACGCCTGGGACGCCTTCCACCCCGGCCAGCCCGCCCCACTGGGCTGGCTCACCCACACCACCACCCGCATCCACGACCACCTACGCGCCCACCAGCCCGCCCCGACTCCGCCAACCCCGCCGCCCGCCACCAGCGAGCAGGTGGCAGGGCTGCGCCGGCAGGTATGGCAGACGCTGCGCGACGCGGCCAGCGACCGCGACATCGATCCGGACGCCGCCGAGCGGATCCTGCACGCCCTCGACCTGCCCGGCCTGCCACGCCGCTGGCAGATACGCCTCACCCTGCCCCTGACGATCGAGGTCACCGCCAGCAGCCGCGAGGACGCCCTCGACACCGCCGAGGACCTCATCGACACCGCCCTGACCGGCATCGGTCACGACAGCCACATCGACTGGCACGCCGCCGCCCGCGACGACGCCACCCCCGGCGACGTCGACCCTGCCGCCGACGAGCCAGCCGACCTGCGATGACACCTCACGCCAGACAGGACGCCCATCCACCGCGACCACCAGGCGGCGGCTCCACCGTGACCGGCGCCCACACCCTGGCAGTCGCGGCGGCGACTTGATCCATCCGGAAAGTCGAGCGTCACTGCACCCTGGCCGCCGCCCCGGCGTACCCGACAGCGGCATCCCCCACCGCTGGCCGAGGCGGCGGCCACCCACCGCCGACAACAACAAAAGGGGAAGCAAGCGCATGCGGCACCGCCGTTCGATACCCGGCACCGTCACCGACATCCTGCTGTGGCTACTCGCCACCGACGTCGCCGAAGCCCACCCACCCCACCCCGACCAGCCCGGCCGATGCGCCAACCTGCGCTGCGCACGCGAGGCGTACCCATGCCCGCCAGCACGCGACGCCCACCGCGCCCGCGCAGCCGCCATCCAGCCCACACCGGCAGCCCGCGGCCGAGCGCAGGTCGTCGCACCGGCCGCCGCCGGGCCATTCGCCGGCTGGTTCCGCCCCACCCGGCCAGCGATATCACGGCAGCGGCCCCTGCCCCTGCCGCAAGCCGCCTGAAGCCGATCCGACTACTCCGCTAACCGGCGGCCAGTCGGTTCGGCTGACCACCTGCAGGCGAGAGCTGGCTGCCGCGCCCGCACAGTTCCACCACCCACAACCCGACATCAACCTGGGGCGCCGCCCGATGGCGACGCCACCGGCCGCTTTCCGGAGGCAGACATCATGAACCCTGTAACCGGCTCCGACGACGGATCCGTCGAAGCCGATCCTGGCCACGCTCTCAGCGTCGGCGACCCAGTCCTCCGCAAGTCACGGTTGCTCTCGCGGCAATGCGACACCTGCATCTTCGCCCCCGGCAACGCATGCACCTGCCACCCGGCCGGCTGCACGAGCTCGTCACCGAAACCCGCCGCCGGGATCCTTCGTCATCTGCCACGACACCTTGCCGCACTACAAAGACCCCGAGGCCAAACCGGCGATCTGCCGCGGCTTCCCCGACCGCTACCTCACACAGTCACTGCAGCTGATCGAACGGCTCTTTGGCTTCATCGAGGTCGACCCACCCAGCCACCACCCCCTCACCACACGGCCTGAGGAAGTCGGCCCGTGACGAGAGAGACACCAAGCGCAGAAATGCAATCCGCGCTCAAGCCGATGTCAGCGCGCATTCGACGCCTCGATGATGGTGGCCGTTCCTACCGCCGGCCGGCCCTCGTGCATGGTGATCGTCATGCCCGGCTGCAGGTGACGCCAGAGGGCTGGGGACAGTGGGCCCAGGCGGACCGACCCGGTGGCGCCTGGTGACAACGCTGGCGCGGACTCCACCCAGACGCGTGCCACGAGCAGATCGGGGTCGCCCGCAGCCGTACGCCGGCCGAGGTCCCACAGCGGTCGGAGGATGCCCTTGCCCGGGATCGGCGTTCGCCGGCCGCCTTCGGTGGGCGACAGGAGTCGCAACTCAGCGCGGATGATCCCGTGGATGCTCTCCCAACGGCCCCAGTGGCACCACTCGGCGGCATCGGAGAGCCACATCAGCTCGGCGCTGTCGATCAGCAGATCCCACCAAGCGGTCGGCGGTCGCCAACCCGTGTCGAGGTCTGCAAGGAGGTCGAGCGCGACCTCCCACTCGTCGTGGTCGAGGTACTGGCGTACGTCCACCACCGTCACGCCGGCCTCGTTGACGACATCAGCCGGGACCATGGCCGCAGCTCGAGCGAGCAGAGCGGCAACATCCACCCGCGGATTATTCAGTGTCGCCGCAGCATCAGCGCAACGGCTCCCACCGGCACACGGATCTGCCGCTGATCACGCACCCGGTCAGCGTCCGCTCGTGCCGATGAGCGCGCGTTGTGTGAGCCTCGGCCAAATGGCCTCAGCGCCTCGCCTTCCGGGGCCGAGAACGAGTCCCGACCATCGTCGTGAAATCTTCGGGCGCCGCAATGCTGATGCGCTCGTCAACGAGGCTTAGGAGGCGGATCGGTCGGCTGGTACTCGCGGCCGCCTCGATCTTGTGGTGACCGTCCAACAAGAAGTGGGTGAGGACCCAATGCTCGTAGTAGTCCTCGCCTTCGTCCATGGCCGGTTGGAGCACGTCCAAGAGCGCATACGCAACTGCGGTGGCGGGCTCGACCCCCGCACGAGCTGAATACTCAGCAACTCTTTCGCTGTTGTTCCAAGCCGGTGGAACCATCGGTACCAGGAACTCGTACAGGTGCCGGTCCTTCCCGACCGGCGCTTCGAACGTTCGGTAGTAAGCCGTGCCCGGGTCGTCTGGCGAACCAACTGCGGGACCTACGCCCCAGGTGGTCACCTGCTCATGGCTGAAGTAGTCCGACGGGCTCCCGGGCTGCACAAGCCGCGGCGTGACCTCCAGCAGGAGAACCGTGTACTCCGACTTGGGCAGCACCTTCCCGTACCCCCGCAGCACCTCATCATCGACGACCTGCAGACCCGCATTGAGGAGCTGGTTCGCAAGCCCCAGGTCGGCAGCCTCCGGCTCCGCCAACTTCTTGAACAGCGCCGGGCAGGTTCCGCACCAGAGGTTGAGCTCGAAGACAGACACCCCCCGCAGGGCCAGTCGCCTCGGCGGAAAAGCGGTGCCGGGAGCTGGCTTGGGTGTCGGCACCACCACTGTGGCGCGCTTCTCCGGTACACCCAGGTGCACGCTTCGCCGAAGATCGATGAGCACTCCTAGACCCTAGGCGCAGAGCCAAACCCGCGCATCGCGATTAGCACTGTCTATGCCGCCGTCGAGCGTTACTGTCGGCAGTCGGTTGGCGGATCTGAGAACGCGCGGACTTGCCGATGAGCGCGCATCGGCAGGGACGCACCAGTAGGCTTCGCCCGGCGTGAGGGACTTCGACAGGAGAGGCTGTGACGGGCGTGGTTCGCTTGGAGCCGGAGTCCGGTGTGGTCATCGACGAGCCCTCGGAAGGCGCAATCTTCGAGGCGATGGGCGACCTTGACAGCCGCGACAACACGTTCCTGACGATCGAGCCGACTGGCAATGGCCAGGAGTGGTACGCCGTCATTTGCGTCGTTGACGCGGGCGGTTTCGAGATCGAACTGCGCGACGCCAAAACCCGTGAGCACAAGCTGTACGTCTCGAACGATCGCAGCAGGATCGCCACGGACGTGACGATCTGGATTGCGGGTCGTCCGGCATTCGCCCGGCGACACGCGGATCGTCTCGAATCCGGATGAGAGCGGTCGAAGCCACCCGGGCGCGGCACCCGGATGGCCTCGGTCGGCTGCCCGGATCTGGCCGCGATCCGGTGTGGCACGAGGTCGCACATTGTGAGTAGTCCGTCGAACTGCGGCTCGTGCGAGGGCGCGTCAGGCTTTATCGTTCTGCCTGGCTGTGGCTGGATCCGCGCCCTGCCAGAAGTGGTGCAGCCGGTCCCGCAGCATGGCCAGGTGCGACGCCCAGCCGAGAACAGCGTGTAGGACTGCGGCGATCGCCATCGCCAGGTACGCCGAGGACAGGCCGAGGCTTGCCGAGATGGCCATCTGCACGCTGATGGCGCCCATGGCCAGGCCGAACATGACTAGAGCCACGGGTGACGTCGTATCCCAGCCCTGCCGAATGGCGAGGGTCCACAGCGCGGCTGCGGCTGTCATTACTAGCAAGGCCAGGTTGATACCGAGCGGGTTGGTCTTGACAAGCACCGCGGCGAGAGCTGCGGCCGAGACCCCGAACGCGAGTATCAGCGATGTTGTCTCCGAGTTTCTCGCCCAGAACAGCATGGCGCCGCAGGCGAGAGTGAGCGCGGAGGCGGCCGGCGGGGCCAGCGGGGTAGAGGGCAGTTGCAACGCCAGCGCCAGCACGATGATCACGTGGGCCCAAACCCGCTGCGATGGGTCGCCACGGACGATCAGCATGCCTCCTACCAACAGCGCCAGCCCGAAACACAACAGGAAGCGCCGGGATGGTTGATCGTGAACCTGCAGGCCGTTGACCACGGTTGAGACGCCGATGAACAGCAGGGAGAGGATCGCCGCACGCCGGGTCGCTTGGTCCAGACCTCGGGCTACGAGGCCCAGGATCAGGAGGCCTGCCATGGCGGCGATCGCCCCCGTCCGCTGCACGGCGGGCGGGTGAACGGTGGATAAGATCATGCCGACTAGCGCGACTACGGCGGCGAAGTAGTTGGTGAAGGCGACCACCGGAGCGTGCTTCGGACGGTTGCGGATAACCAGGGAGACCTGCAGCCCCAGCGCGAGTGCGCCCATCGCGAGAACTCACCAGTACGACGCGACGTCCGAAAGCTTGTTGATGAACACGCCGACGAACACGGTCGACGAGAAGGTCGTCAAGGCCGTCAGTACAACTAGCCGGGCGTTGTTCTTCACAGAACTGCTCCGTTCAATCCCGACACTCCCAGCACAGTAACCCGGTAGATACGGGCTGTGCGATGTCCGGATGGCCGACCGATTCCGGCTATGTCCGCGGGTCCAACGACCTTCCCCCGCCCTCGACTGGTCCTTTCAGGGCGCTGCTCCGATCAGCCTGCGGAGAAATTTGCCCGTCCGGGTCGAGCGGGTACCGGAGCAGTGCGCCGTGGATCTCGGCGCGCGACTGCGACGCGGCCATGAGGTGACTGGGCTGGCACAGACCGACGAGGAGGTGATCTTGGACGTACGCGGACCCGACGGCCTTAACCAGATGACAGCCGGTATGTGGCCGGCCGCGACTGCCCTCGCACCCAGCGCTTCACGCCATCCAAGATCAGACGCGCTAATTTGCCGCTGACCGCGCGTCACGCAGCGTCACAGTAGGTCAATCAAGACGATGCTCGGTATTGCCGATGACCGGAAGTCGCCGGTCTACAGGACACCTACCATCGGGACGTGCAGAACACCCACGACTCCGGTCACGACCGATACCGACCAGAAGAGTTCTGGACGCTGTCGACAACCTCCATGACCCCGCAGGAGGCTGAGGAGGCGGCGCGGCTCATCCGCGAGCGCTTTCCTGAAGTCTTCGCCGACGTGGTGGATCCACGCGACTGGATGACGCTGCACCTTGACCGTTCAACCGCCGAGATGCTGCGAGATGCGGTCGCCAGGTTCGTGTCAGTGGGCGGTGACGCTGGCGGCATGCTGGAGGCGTTCGAGGGATTCCTAGCCATCGCGAACGCCGGCGAACGGGAGGGCTGACAACTTCCGGATCTGCCGCTCCGGGTGGGCTGGCGTTCATTCCCGGTGGTGACGCACGGTGATGTATGGCTACCCTTCCTGCTTCGGCTTCCAGTGTCGTACCGGCCGATCAACTTGTTGTGCACGCCGCGGTCTCCGCCTTCTTGGGCCGCTACCGTGGGCAGACTCGCGTCCATTACGAGTCCGACCTGCGAGTCTTCTTTCGTTGGTGCAGCGACCACGGCCTTGACCCGCTCTCCGCAGCTCGGGTGGATATCGAGCGGTACGTGCGCTGGCTGCAAGACCTGCGTCGGTACCAGCCTTCGACGGTGTCGCGGCGCCTGTCGGTCGTGGTCGGGTTCTATCGGGTCTGCGTCATCGACGCCATCCTGAGACACTCGCCAGCCGATTACGTCCGCCCGCCCGCGGTGCCGGCCGAGTCGCCGACACTCGGACTGGGCCACCTGCAGTTCGAGGCCCTGATCACCGCCGCCCGTCTGTCGGCCAACCCGAACGACTTCGCCCTGGTCGCCCTCTTGGGCCTGCTCGGCTTGCGGATCTTCGAAGCCTGCGGGTCGAACATCGCCGACCTGGGCGAGGAACACGGCCACCGGGTCCTACGCGTGCGCGGCAAGGGAAGCAAGGTCGTGCTCGTCCCGCTGCCACCCGCGGTGGCCCGAGCCATCGACCGGGCCATCGACGAGCGCACCAGCGGGCCGATCCTGCGCAACACCCACGGTCGGCGGGTGGACCGACACGCCGCCACCCGCCGGCTCAAGCACCTGGCCCACATCGCGGGGATCCGGATGCCGAGGATGCACCCCCACATGCTGCGCCACACGTTCGTGACCACCACGCTCGACGCCGGCGTCAGCCTGCGCGACGTGCAGATCGCCGCCAGCCGACCGCTCTTGCCGATGACCGGATGTTCGAGTGTGCGGTGACGGATGGTCAGGGCGGTTGCTTTGCGCGGCGTGGCGCATCATGATCGGGCGATGCTGGACAGGGTGTTGCGATGGTAGCCACAGGGCGCGGCGGGGTTCCGCCCGTCGGGCCCTTGACACCGCGCGCCAAATGGTGGGCCCTGCACACCGTGGTGTCGATTGCTGCGGCATGTTTGCTCTGGGCCTTCAGCGTTCCCGGCTTCTCCTTCTTCCTGCTGCTCGGCGCGGTTTCCGTGCTCTTTCTGGCCGGTGTGGCCTGGGCTATCTGGGTGGAGATGTTCGGGGTACGGAGGCGGCAGTGGTCCTGGGGGTTCCTGCCGGCTCCGTTGATCGTCGTGCTCGCGCTGGCGCTGCTCGTCGCGGGAGCGCCGCTGCAGGCCCGCTGGGCGATGAGCCGTAGTGCGTTTGAGCAGGTGGTCGCCACCTTGCCTAAGACAAGCCCCGTGGGCGTTGAGTGGTCCAGCGTCCCGGTGCCGTCGAGGATTGGCGCGTACCGCATCACTGCGGCTTACCCCGTACCCGGCGGAGTCGTGTTCTACGAGGCGAACGGATACTTCATCGACGACGCCGGGTTTGCCTACCTGCCCGAAGGCCCAACTCCGGACCTGGAAACCTCCGACTTTGAGTCCCCAGTCTTCAAGCACCTCGGCGGTGCCTGGTACAGCTGGACCGCGAGCTGGTAGGCGAGGAACGCGCGGGCGAGAACCGGCCGTCCTACGCAACAGCGTCCGCCTAGAAGATGAGCTTGCAGCCGTCTGGGCGAGCGGGCGTTCCCGAACATCCGCTTCTGGCGATCCGCGCGTCACTGACTTATGGAAGCTGGCTCAGATGTTCCTTGCGTCGTAGCAGAGCCGCCCTCGTACGGCGAGCGGTGCGCAGATTGGCGATGGCCAGGACGCCCAACGCTAATACCACGACGATCAACGACGGCTCGAGCTTGTGCCGCAGGGTGGTGATGACCAGCGCACCGACGGTGAACAGCAGCCAGGCGCCCAGTCCGAGCCAGCCGGCGACGACGCGATCCTGAGCGAACATCGGCGTCCTGCGGGTCACGGCCCAGCCGCCGAAAGCCGCCCAGCACAGTCCGATCGCCACCAGTACCGCCAACGCCACCTTCGTCCGTGGTGGCAGCCCGGGCTCCGTCGCCCACAGCAGACCGATCAGGCCGCTGCCGGCGAGCCCGGTGAGCGCTAGCGTCACGTATCCGACCCTCTTACGCAGCGACAACGGTGCGTTGAGCCGCTTGAGCAGGTCTTCGGGCGTCATGCTTCGTACCCCTTCCGCGCCAACTCGCGGCGCAACAACTTCCTTGCCCGATTGAGCCGCGACTTGATGGTGCCGACCGGAACAGCGCAAATCTGTGCGCACACGTCTAGCGGCAGATCCTCGAGATAGAACAGCAGCAGCACCTCCCGTTCCCTGGCCGGAAGCGCCGCCAACGCGCCACCGAGCGTCTCCCGATCGACCACCGCTTCCGCCTCGTCGGCTCCCGGCACGTCGTCGACCACCTCGGGCTCCGGACGTGCATAGACGTCACGCAGGCGGTTCATCACGGCCCGGCGGGCGATGGTGAAGAGCCAAGGGGCGAACCGGCCCGGCTGCCGCAGCCGCGGCAGCCCCTTGAAGACCGCCAGCCAGACCTCCTGCACCACATCGTCGTCGGGCCCAGTCAGCATCCGCCCGACGTACCGCTCGATCGCTGGATGCCATGCCCGGATCAACTCGGCGAAGGCTTCACGTTCGCCCAACTGGCAGCGAACCACCAACAATTCATCGGCCATCTGCCCTCCTTCGCCTGTTCAGTCGCGCCCCGCGCCGTGCAGGTTCACTTCTCGTCCAGCACCCTTTGAACCGTGTCGCTTTGGAGCGGGAGATGCCACTTTGTGGCGGCCCTACCCGGGGCTCTACGAGGGGACTCGCGGGAAGGCGCACGCATCTAGCCGCGATCAGGCGCTACGGATGGTTACGTGACCGCTCGGGGGTTCGCGGTGCGGATCTGCCGACGAGCGGATGGCCTGGCGGAAATGTACTAGCTCGGTTCGGCTGCGCCGTACCTCATCGGCCTGAGGTCGGCGGGCAGGTTGCTCGCGGCCAATGACACGGCCTCCTCCGCTGTGGCTGTCTTTCCGATTTCCTGTCCCATGTAGCCCATCGTGATGATGTAGTCCTTGCCTCGCCCGGCGTGCAAGCACACCAGGACATCACGGGAGAGGCTGGGCCGGGTGCTGGTGGAGAACCGCAGAGACCAATGGCTGGTGAAGGGGTAGAGCTGGCGTAGCCTTGGCTCGGCGTACGCGGCCTCGATGAGCGCGTGGTACTCGGCCCAGTTCACCTCCGCTGCCTCCGTTCGTAGGTGCCGCCACTCCGATTCGACCAGTCGTGCCGGATCGCGGTCGGGCACCTCGAACCGTCCGGTCAGTTTCACGAACGACGCAGCGTGGGTGATCTCGGTCAGGGACGCTCCGTCGTTCCACGCCTGCGCGGCTCGCGCCACCTGAGCGAGATCCACCGTGTCTCCTTGGATCAAGGCCAGACCTTGGTCGCGCTCGCAACCACGAATAAACCACCGTCGCTCTACGTAGCTGGCGGACACCTCCAACGCCTCACGGTGCGGGACGGTGGTCGGAACGACAGCGCCATGCAACGAACTGGACGCCGTAACCGGCACGGGGATGGACAGCCCTTGCCGAACGGCGACGGCTCGCAACGCCGCCGCCAGGCTGCCCTCGGCAGCAACCTCCGGATAGAGAACAACAGGATCGGGGTAGGTCGGCACGGCTCACGATTCTGCCTCAACGACAGCCGCGAGACGGCCAGGATCGAGTCCGCCTCGAAGCATCCGCTCTTGCCGCCGATCGAGCGCGCGGGCTCGACCGCAGCGATCGCTCCGCGTAGAGGGCAGCCACGGGTCAGAGCGGCCACGTGGGCGGGCCGGACATGTCGATGAGCGGTGCGGTCGCGCCGTAGTGGCCGGACTCTGCGAATGGCCATATGTGCTGTACCGGTCAGATCGGCAGCATGCCTCGATTCACCGGTGGCGCTCCATCAGCGTAGTTCGAGCTGGACGCTGTCCTCGGTGAGGTAGCGGACCAGGTCGTCGAAGGTGACGGCGGGCAGCCAGCTCTTTCGGTCGTAGCCGGAGACCAAGTGGGTGCGCGCGACCTCGGAGTTGTGCCAGATCATGCGGAAGCCGGGGGTCGCGCCGCCGCCGCCGGTGGCGGCATTCTCGTGTAGCCAGAACAGATCGCCGCCGAACCAGCCGCCAGGGCCGTTGACCGCCTCCCCGATCGCACAGAAAAAGGCGTCAAAGTCAGTGACGTAGCGTCCGTCCAGGTGATACACCGTGCCCGCGGGCTTGTCCGGCGCATGGCTCCGGTGGACTGCAGCTGCACGCACCCAGAGGTAGCGGTCGCTACGATTGAGCCTCGCCCACAGGTTGGGCTCAGTCGGGCCGCCGGCGCGCCACATGTCCCAGAGTGGGCGGTCATTGGTCACCATCGGCTCCGGGATCCGCGCATCCAACATGACATCAACAAAGTCGTCACCGAGGGTGGACGGGCGCGTGGCTACGACGCTTCCGAACACGCGTTGTCCCCAGCCCATCGGGTGAGCCGTGCCGTCGACGCGCACGTGGGCCAGCTCGGCCTCGAACGACCCGCTGAGCCCAGGACGGCAGCCCAGCAAGGTCAACGGCGGACCCGGCGGCCAGCTGTCCGGCCGCTCGTGGAACAGGCCGGCGATGTCACGGCACCCGCCGGCCGGCATTTCCTCGCTGGAACCGTTCGCCGTCGACCACGCGAACAGCCGGTAACCGACGACAGCGGGCGCGATGGTGCCGCCACGATTGTTGTCGTCGTCGCGGCGATGGCCTTCGAGGTCGATGTCGAGCAGGCCGGACCCCTCCCCGGCGGGCCGGTGGCCGACGACCCGGACGTCGAGCAGTTCCTCGGTGTTCTCGTAGCACTCCCGGCACTGCTCCTCGCACCTTTCGCTCGCTGGCCGGCCGGGGACGTGTGCGCCCTCGACGACGAAGTTGCCGAACCAGGTCGGCCCCGTGCCGTCGATCGCGGCGAGAAGCGGTCCGGACGGCGCGCAGCTCAACAGGGTGTAGCGCTCGTACAGCGGCTCGTGCGGGAACACGCGGTCGACGAAGAGCCCGTCGATGTCCGTGCAGTCGGTGATGGTGGCGCCGGTTTCCTCGTCGAGCAGGCGCCAGCGCCGGGGGAGTGACACGTGGTGACCTTAGCCGGCGGGCGCGCTTTGCGACCGGCATGCATACCGGCGGTGATCGACGGCGGATCGGCGCGATGCAAGCGGATCGCGCTCGGCGACGGGGTGGCCGAGGCGAGCGTCGGGCTAGCCTGACGCCCCGTGACGTTGGGTCGCTGGGCCGACAAGTAGGCGGGATGGTGGCATGACGCAATCGGTGCGCGTCTACGTCCAGGATCACGGCTTCTTCGTAACCGACCGCGACGTGGACACCCCGTTCGAGACGATGGACTACGCCACCGGCCTGGCAGGAGTCATGGAGTCGGCGGCGCTGGTGTACGCGGGCGTCGAGCGCGGATACGTCGCAGTGACCACCCACACAGCCAGCACCTGCCCGCCGCTGGACACCCCCAGCCAGTGGGCCGACGTCGCCACGTGGGAAGACGTCGCGGAGTTCAGCCTGCACGTACCACACGGGGCGCTGACGGTCGCCCCACTGGAGCGGGCGCCATCGGATGTGGCACAGGGGTCCCCGCTGAGCCCTCACGGCCCCGGCCACTACCGGATCCGGATCTACGCGAGTGGCCGCGACCACCACTTCGACCAGGTGGTCAGCGAGTCGGATGAGCGGTTCCACCTCGTTGCCTGGCCTGCGCCACCGCAGGGCCCGGTCGTGATCAAGTCCAACTCGCGCTGTGGCTACGGCCTGCGCCTGGCCGCGCTCGCGTCACCACCCCGCACCGAGCCGATCCCGCCGCTCCCACAAGACCCAGCCGAGGCGGAATACCAGCCTCTGCTGCGCCGAAATCTGCTGGGCAACACACCCGAACAGCTATAGACGGAGGCGATGCCTGCTGTGACGACGCGAAGGCGACCGCCAGCCGTTGCGTCCGACAGTAATGCGGACGGCGGGGCTGCGCCGGCAGGTGCGGCAGACGCTGCGCGACGTGGCCGGTCACGATGACATCGGCCCGGACGTCGCCGACCGGATCCGGGCAGGGAACGTCAGATCATGTTGGCGCCGGAGCGCATGGAGCAGACGATGTCCTGTCACCGTGCGCCCTGCGCGGCTTAGCCCTGTGGGCGCCACGATACGGTTCGAGCGTGATGCCCGGCCTTGCCAACCGTCCCTTGCTCTTCCTGGATGTGGATGGACCGCTGATCCCGTTCAAAGCCCGGCCGGTTAGCCGCGAGCGTTCCTTAGGTGTCGGGCAGCTACCGGGCGCTACTGGCAATCCTTTGCTTGATCGGCTTGACCCGGATGACGGGCGCCGGCTGTTAGCTCTGGGATGCCAGTTGGTCTGGGCGACGACATGGATGGCGGAGGCGAACGAGGTGATTTCGCCACAGCTCGGGCTTCCGGATCTGCCGGTCGTCGAGTGGCCGGACGGCGACGAGGATCCGGAGCACGGCCTGCACTGGAAGACTGTGTTCCTGACCCAACGGGCAGCGGGACGCCCATTCGTCTGGCTTGACGATGAGACCACGGACGCTGACCGGCGATGGATCGCAGCACACCACCCGGCTCGGGCGCTGCTGCACCGTGTCGACCCATACATCGGTCTGACCGAAGCGGATTTCTCAGCGGTCCGTCGATGGCTCGGCCAGGGTTGTCGGCGTACAGGCACCAGTGCAGAGCCAGGTACGCCTGGACGTACATAGCGATGATCGGCGTCCGAGAGCGGCGAGTGAGCCTGACGACGTCGGGATGCGAACGACTCAATGATTACGTTGGGTGACGGCGGGCTGTTCCGAGTGGCTTCCGGATCTGCCGATGTGCGGACGTTCGATCGGGGTGCAGGCAGCCAACGGGGTGGTGGCAGGAGTTGGCCGGCCTGGTGACAGATCCGTACATACTATCCCCGGGCAGGCCCGGTGAGGCAGCTCCGGGAGAGGGGGTGTGGTCTTGGAGAGCAGGAGCAGGCGAGTACCGACCATCACAAGAGCCCACTGGATGACGTGGGCGGATGAGGGCGACGTCGTGTGCCTTCCGGCTGACCTGGCTGCGGCGTGGCAGATCCCCGAACCGGCCCGTACTTTGCTGGTTACGGCCGGACTGCCCCACTTCGACGGACCGTTCACACCTGCTTTCCAGGCGCTACCGAACCCTCTGGTGTCGACGTTCTACCTGATCGGCCGCGAGGAAGTCGACAAGCATCCCCACGCGGCTGACATCGACCCAGCATGTGGGTGCGGCTACTTCGGCATCGACCAGCGGAACGGTGGGGTATTCCAGATCTTCCCCGGTGAGTCGCTCAGGCCCCTGCCGGTGAACTCCAGCGTGGCGCACCTGGCGTATTTCCTGCACGTTCTCGGCTCTGCACGGAAACGATACGAGGCCCTTCCGGAACCGGAGATGTTCAAGCGGTCCGAGGCGGTCATGGCTCGCCTAGCCCGCCGGGATCCCGTCCTCACGTCCGCCGCAGAGAACTTCTGGGCGTACCTCTTCGAGCGACCGTGGGGCTGAAAGCCCTCCGGCGAGATCGCCATCAACCACGCCCGAACCTGGACCGCTGTCCCGGCCGCGACAGCCGAGGATGGACGGGGCCGCCCGCCTCCCCCCGCACCGGCACTTGAGACCGACGAGTGCTCCTGTCGCCGCTCATGTCACTACTACAACTCGGGCGCCGCATCGAACGATGAGCAAAAGCACTCATCTGGCCGCGATCCGGGCGTCGGCCGACTGCGTGCCGGCAACTGAGCGTAGTTTTTTGGCGGGGAGACTGGTGGGCCGATGGCCAGCGGCACGCTGTTCCTCGGGGCATGCGGATCTTTGTACGTCAGCGCGTACCTGACTCTGTAGCGGAACCCGTACGCCGACAAGGCTGACGGCGCTGTTTGATCACCTGCACGCGTATGTCAGGGAATGCCCGATGGCTGGGTGATGTCCTGGCTTTGCGTGAATCGGGGTGTGCTGCTCGGGAAGAGGGGCCGGAATTGTGGCACGGTATAGGCCCGC
This sequence comes from Micromonospora sp. RTBAU3-60, assembly GCF_054963695.1. Classification (NCBI taxonomy): domain Bacteria; kingdom Bacillati; phylum Actinomycetota; class Actinomycetes; order Micromonosporales; family Micromonosporaceae; genus Micromonospora; species Micromonospora sp. RTBAU3-60. The sequence continues at coordinate 256,402 of NZ_JBUEGB010000004.1, forward strand.
GACAGGGTTACCACCAGGAAGTACAGCAGGCTGACGGGCAGGTCCTGGGATGCCCTCTCCGGGTGGGTGATTCGCAATCCCCACCGGTGGTTGAACTCTGGCGGTTCCAGCACCAAGGAGACGACTGCCCCGTCGGCTGTCGTGGCCACCGGCAACGTCGGTGCCGTCATGTATCGCAGCAGTCCCACCAGCGGGCCTGGGACCGGCTCGGACAACATCGCCAGCGGGATAAGCGTCAGGTAGTCGTCGAACGTGCCGGGATCGATCAGCCATCGATAGTCGTCCGGCAGATCGACCCCGATCCTCTCCGACATCGCAGTCCAGTCGACCGACTCGCGGCGCTGCCCGGGTCCGACAAGTTGGGCGAGCCGGCCTGGCAGGTCGGCGCCGTAGGTGAAGTTGGCCTCGACGAGGATCGGAAAGTCCGGGTCGTCCTGCACGGCCGCAACGGTCACCGCCCAGTGCCCGGCCCGTAGCAGCACCCGGTCGCCGTAGTCGGCTCGCACATCGACCGCGAGCGGGTCGGCTGGTTCCAGGTCGAGCTGGCCGGCCACGGCATCAACGAACGCTTCGGCGTCGTAGTACGCCTGATCTCGTGCGGCGTCGTAGGCCGCATCGTCGGCGAAGTCTTTGTAGTTCAGGTCGGCCGGACAGCCAAAGTCCGCCAAGTAGACGGTGATGCTCGCGGTGGCCCGCTCGGCGCGAACCTCCGCTGTGAGGCCACCCGCCGTGAACCTGTCGCGCAAAGAGCCCGGGTCAGCTGTCCAACCGGCGTCAACCAGCACGTCGGCGAGCTGCTCATCCGTTGGCAGGTCAACCGTGTGGGCGAGCCGCTGCGCAAGCAGCGCGACGTGATCCGCCGCCGCGCGGAAGTGGTTGCCCTCAGCCGTTCCATCAGCGTCGGCCCGAGCCGCGCCCACCCTTTCGCCGTTCACGCCGCGAATGGTAGGGCCGCACACCCTCCGGGCGCTCATGCCGACGGGAGGGAGCCCACGACAAGAACCGGCCGACGGTGTCAGCGGGGGCGGTTGCCGGCGAGGTGCCGGTTGACGTGCGTCGTGCCGGTCGTGACCCGTTGCGCCAGGTAGCGGCGGACGGTGCGTTCGGACTTGCCGATCCGTGTGGCGATGTCTGCTGGGTGTAGATGGGGGTCGCGGCGGCGCCAGTAGGCGACCGCGGCGGCGGTGTCTGTTGGCACGTCGTCCGCCGGCCTATCACCCGCACCATTCATGGGCACGGTGTCGTCGCCGCCTCTGTTCGCTGCTGGCGGCACGTCCTGCGCCGCGTCGCCCTCTGAGTGGCCGTCATCCGAGCGGAAGTGCGGTGTGGGCTCGCTGGGCATGCTGGGGGCTCTCGAGCTGTTGTGGTCGGGAGGAGATTGCCGGCCGTCATCGCGCCCGTGTCGGCGGGGAAGCCGCGCCGGGGCGGCGGCGGTGTCTACAGGCTCGGGTGCCGCAGTCGAGTCAGCGGTACGTGCAGGCGCCGAAGACGTCGCGGAGCGCCCCGAGCGTGGACGCTGGCCAACGTCTGCGGCGAGATGGCCAGCACCGATTTCATTGGCGCCGCCAAGGACGGCTGGCTCCACAGCCGCCGGGTCCACGCTCGTTGGCCTGCCGGTGGAGGCGGACGCGCTTGAGACCGATGATGAAGGTGCCGCAGTGGTATCGACGGCCGTTGCCGGCGGGTCTACGGGACGGGGTGCCGATGCCGCGGCGCGGATCCTGGCGGTGAGCTCGACGAGGCTGACACTGGCGACGATGACGAGCCCGTCGACCGAGATAGGCAGCAGGTAAGCAGCGCCGTGTTCGGTTTCGCCGTAGCGTGCGGCGACGCCGGCGAGGTGCCAGTAGGACACCCAGGTCGCGATTCCGGCGATTACCGCTGTCGCGGCGATGCGGATCGCGCCGAGGAGGCGGCGGTGGTGGGGCACGCGGGAGATCAGCTCGACGGTGAGCAGGAGCGCCAGGGGTGGCCACGCGGCGATGATCTGGCTGATCGGGTTCGGGCGGGCGTGCAGGACGTTCGCCGCCACCGACGCGGCGACGCCGAGAGCCAGCGTTGAGCGCACCGCCCACCGCAGCCGCCGCAGCTGGGCGGCCACGCCACCCTGCGACGCGCCCAAGATCTCCGCACTGTTGCTGATGGTGTTGGCTGTCGCGGTCACTTCGCCGCTCCCTCACGGTTGGGCGAACGGCTGCCGGAGACGGCGCCGTGGCGGGCCAGGCCGGTGATGAGCCGGTCGGCGAGGGCGAGGGTCTCGTCGCTGGGCTCGGCGTCGATCTCGCCGAGCCGGCGGGTCAGGGTCCGGCGCAACGCCCGGATGCCGCCCACGTCGCCGAGTTCCGCGCGGACGCGCATCGCCGCCTGATAGAGGGCTTCGTGGTGCGGGTTGTGGGTGATCGCGGCGTCGAGCACCGCGAGTTGCTGGGCGGGCTGCCCGGTGAGGGCGTCGGCGAGCGCGAGCGACGCGTCGAGGGCTTCCTGGCGTATCGCCTGGCGGTAGGGCTCGACCCATTCGTAGTCGCAGCCTTCTGCGAGGGGCCCGGTGTAGGAATCGACTGCCCGCCGCAGCGCTGCGGCACGGGTGTGCGGGTCGGTGGTCTGTGCGGCGTCACGGATGGCGGCGCGCATGCGCCACAGGTCTACGTCGAGCAGGTCCCGGTTGAGTAGGTAGCGGTGGTCGGGGTGGGTGACGTGCCCGCCGGCCCCGGCGGCGGCACGCAGGACGGCGCGTAGTCCGGACACGTAGGTGTAGAGCCGGCCGGGGGCCTTGCGGGACGGCGCGTCGGGCAGCAGGTCGTCGAGGATCGCCTCGGTTGAGGCCGCCCCGTCGTGGACCGCCAGATACACCAGCAGTTCCAGGGACTTGGCGCGCGGCTTGCGCTGCGGGTCGCCGCCGACGACGCCGGGCGCGCTCAGCACCCGCACTCGCACCCGTGTCCCGCCTTCCGGTGCGTTGGCTGCCCGTGCCGGGGCGGCCTGGCCGCTGGCAGTGGCGGCCTCAGCTGCCCGGTGCGCGGCGTCGGGATTGGGGTCCGGTGCGGGGGAGACGCCTTCGTCGGCGTCTGCCGGCCCCGCGGCGGCATCGGCGTCGTCGGTCTGCGTCGTGTCCTTGGCGGCGGTATCGGTGACGCGTCGGCCGGTGATGGTGGCGGAGAGCCGTGGGCTGTGGGTGGTGCGGCCGGCGATGAGTGGGCTGGACGTGTCGACGGGTGTCGGGGGCGGGGGATCGGCGGTGACAGGGTGCTGTGGCTGTCCGGTGTGTGATTCCGCGAGGGTGGCGAGCAGGTCGGCGGTCTCGGCGGGGTCGAGGACGGTCAGTCGGCCGACGTCGGCGATGTGGGTGCCCTCGCGGAGGTCCCCGTCGGCGGGTGAGGTGGTGCCGTCGTCGGCGACGTTGACGGTGTCGCCGTCGGGCCACTCGCCGAGGAACACGGCGTGGATGTCCAGACGCTGCCCCTGGGTCAGCAGGGCGGCGACGCGGGCGCGTTCGCAGCGGCTGGTGGCATCGGCCAGCAGCATGAGCGGGGGGAGGGGTTCCTCGTAGGGGTCGGCGGCGCGTAGTTCGGTGACGGTGTCGACGTCGTGCTGGTGGAGCAGCCGAGTGCGGTGCATCGCCTGCGTTTCTAGGATCTCCAGCGCCTCGTTGAGGTCGGCGGTGATGGTCAACCGCGGGGTGCGGGGCGGGTTGACGGCGGTTTCACTGAGCAGGGTCGCGGCGGTCGCAGATGGCATGACCACGTGGGTACGCGCCTCGGGGTGGTCCACGCCGCCGGCGGCGAGGGCGGTGGTGAGCAATCCCCGGGCGGCAGCGGCAGCGCCGGGCCCGGTCAGGCCCAACCCCGCCCCGCGCCACCGCGGCGACAGCGGATTGCTCAACATCGGCACCACCGGCAACAGGCCGCCAGCTGCGGTGTCACCGACGTCAGCCGGGACGGCGTGGTCCGGGCCTTGGTCATATGATTCCCCGACGCTGCTGACGGAGCGCCGATCCGCGGTCGCGGGAGTGGCGCGGCGTAGCCCACGGCGGATCTGACCGACCACCCGAGGCATCGGGGCCAGGGTCGGGTCGTCGAAGCGGGGCCGGGCCGCGGGAGGGCGGGGGACGTAGCGGCGTTGACGATGGGCCCACACCAGCGCGACGGCCGCGACGATGGCCAAGGCCAGGCCGAGCTCGACCCAGCTGCCGCTGGACAGCCACACCCCGCGGGAGCCCTTCTCGTCCGGGCCGCTGTCGTACGCCTCGGGGCTGGCCGCCTCACCTGTCGAGGTGCGCGCGGCGGCGGCGCTGCTATCCAAGGCGGTGGCAGCAGCGGACTCAGGGGCGGCCGCCTGCTGGGTGGCGGCCGGTGCAGGCCGTGATGGTGCCGCATCGCCGGGGTCCGGCACCGCTTGCTTGTCGGGGCCGGGCTCTTGTGGTGCTGGGCCTTTAGGCGGATGTGGCCGCGAAGGTGGGATGGCGTCGGTGGGCAGGGCGAGGGTCCAGCCGGGGTAGATGACGTTCGGATCGCGCAGGGTGCCGCCGACGCCGGGGAAATGGGTACCCCGGTTGAGGGCGAAGATCTCCGGCCAGCGGTCACCGTCACCGAGGGTGCGTTCGGCGATCCGGCAGAGGCTGTCCCCGCGCTGCACGGTGTAGGTGGGCTTGTGCTCGACATCTGGCGGATCCGGGCTCAGCTGGTGCGGGGTAGGTGTGCCGGCGGCTGGTTCGGCTGCGGGCAGATCGCCGCTGCTCGTGACGGGGTTGGCGTGGGCGGCGACGCCCGTGGCGGTGGTGACAGCGGTCGCGCCGAGCAGCGCCGCGGCGAGTCCCTGAACCGGGCCAGGAAGACGGAGGGTGGGCGTCCAGCGCAGCCGGCGGGCCAGTGCGGCATAGGCGTGGGTGAGCACAGCGGTGGCCAGCAGTAGCCACAGCGCCACCCCAGCCGCAACGGTGAGGGTGATAACGAAGCCCGTGCTCATCGGGTGGGCAATCCAGTCCCTGAGGGCGGCAGGCGAGGGCAGCTTCGGTGCCCATGCGCCGGACATGGCCAGGACGACCGGTATGGCGGCCGTGGACAGGACACTCGTGACCGCGGCGGTGCGTGCTGCTCGGGATGTCACCGGGCCTCCTTCATGTCGCCGGGCGACGGCGCCGCCGACGCGCAGGATTGGACGGTGCCGTGACGCTATGACCGCCGACGCGGTGGTGGGGCGTGATGACGGCTGACACCACCTCACACCACCTCACACCACCTCACAACTGCAGCTCAGCGGGTGGCAAGGCTTGGCAGAGACGGGTGCGGGGATCAACGAACGGGCCCAGGTTCAGACAGAGGCGAAGTTTGCGTGACCCTCGTGCGGGTGTCGGGACGTGCGCCGGCACAGCGGCCATTCCGCTAGGCACACCCCGCATCCCGGCCCAGCGGCCGAGTCACTCCCAGTGCCCTGAACCCACGGCATGGTAAGCGCCGAGCGCCCGTCACGTGCCGCGGCCGGCGGCATCCCGGACACCCCTGCGGTTAGGACCGGGCGCACTACGCTTGGAGGCCGGCCTGCCCAACGCGCGGCGCCGGTGTCGCGCGTCACTGAACCCAGGGGTGGCAGCACGTTCGAGTCGGGCCAGGCTCCGGGAAGTCCGCTCATCATGAGCGGGCTCCCGAAATGCCCAAGCCCCAGCCGGGCCCCAACCTTTCAACTGCAACCCGCGCGGATCGCGGCTAGCCCGTGTTTCGTAAGGGCCTGCGGTCGGTGAGGCGGGCCCGGCGTGGCGGTGATCGATAAAGGTTGAGGTCTCCGGTAGATCGGTTAGCGACCAAGCAAACCGGAGACCGACCGGAGACCTCGTGCCA